>JAUSKE010000164.1 GCA_030649435.1 Deltaproteobacteria bacterium | reverse complement strand
TCTTAATGTCAGGGAATGGACTCGCAAACACCAGTATCAATCTACCGGCACTTCAGCCGCTTTGGGATTTATCGTTGCTAGTAAAGATCCGTCTGATGTTGTGGACACGTTAAAAGAAGTTCTTCTTCCACTCCTGATGGAACATCTCCAGTCCAATCAAAAATCAGCTTAGGCCACTTTCCGTTAGGCCTTGCACAAGAGATTGTAGTACTCGCTTGTGCTCGCGAACAATAGGGAAATCCCCTAGTCAAAAACCATGTCTCCCCCGATTGTGACTCCTCCCCGTCTCTTGTAGGTTCTATCCAACGATATATCGTGAAGTAGTTTTGATGAAGTTAAACAGTTTAAAAAGGAGAAGTTATGAATAAGAAGCTATCACTCACCGTTTTAAGTCTGGCTTTGGGCATTTTGTTCAAATCGGGTCTTGCGTATGCGGAACAAAAAACAACCACCGTTGAACAGACGAGCACTCAGACGAGTTCAACACCGGCTGTGTCTAAGTCCAAGAAAGCCGTTCCGTCCACAACGACAACAACAAATACCCGATACACCACGACAAAAGAAACTGAAGCCAGAATTGTCCTGGATCAAGAGGCCTTAAAGAAGATGTCCAAAACTCTCTGCACGGATGGTTTTAAGGCGTACGTCAGCAACGAAAAGAAGAACATCTGTGGAGGGCAGGCCACGTCACCAGACATCGCTTATAGCTGTGTATGGGATAAAAAGGGAGATGCAGCGTATGCGGCTACCGCTAAGGGTCCTTGCAACCTTGATTTCACGGAACATCGTGGAAGTATTGTTGTGACCAAGAGCTATTACACAACCCGTCCGCCGCTGCCTTATGGGTCTGAAGCCCAGTGTTGTGTCAGGACAGCGAGAGATTCTACAGCCTCAAACTAATCTTTAGCTCCGGCAAATAGAATCCGAAGTAAAGAAATTGGCGAACCCCGTGAAGGGTTCGCCAATTTTTGTGGAGGCGGCGGGAATCGAACCCGCGTCCGAAAACCATCGACCACGATTACTACAGGCTTAGCCTTGGTTTGTTTCTCGCCAGTCGGTGACCTCCAAGACAGGGTCCGTCTGGCCAGACACTGTGTGTCTTAGCGTTTGACCCAGGGTCTCAGTCAAACGAGCATCCCACATAATGGCGCCCTTCAAAACCCGGTGGGAGCGGATCCTGGGGACGGGCTACTGATTAAGCAGCCAAGGCATAGCTTTCGCTATTGTCTTTTGTTTTTTTGCCGATGTTTAACGAGGTGCCGGCAACCTCGGCCTGCAACCAGTGGCGTCAGTGCTCTCGTCGAAGCCGGTTCGCCCCCAATAGCAGCTTATAAGGATAGGGGATCCGGCCCGATCTGACAAGGGGGATTTCAGACCTATTTGTAGAAGATAGTTAGGTAGAAGAAAGCCTCGCCCTTGACATTCATCATTCCGTGATTATCTTCGCTGCATGACTCTGATCATTTCACCACAAGGTGTTAAAAATACAGAAGGGACGGAAATAACCATGGGAAAAGCAAAGATTGATATCGGGGGCGATTTCACCAATGAGGGGAAGACCAAAATATACGAGACAGACTTGAGTATCGCTGGGAGTCTAATTCAAAGGGGAGAATTGACCGTAAATGATCCCCATAAATTTCTTACAGCTGTCATTGCGGTAGCAGGAGCGACCAGTGACATTGCTGTCTTTGGGAGAAAGGTTCTTGGTCTATTAAAGGGAGGTGAATAAAAGTAAGGACATTCAAATCAACAAAATTTGAGCGCGTATCGGGTACAGGTTTTTCAGATTTATTGTAACGGAGCTGAGACAAAATAGAGAGGATTCATGGCAGATATTTCATCAATAGCAGCGGCATTAAGTGGCTTGAAAACCGCTATCGATATAGCAAAAGCATTGAAGGAATCAGATAGCTTGTTAGAAAAGGCAGAGCTAAAATATAAACTGGCTGAGATGATAACCTCGCTAGCAGATGCAAAGATTGCAATGGTTGAATCGCAGGAATTAATTCAAAACAAAGATAAAGAGATAGAAAAACTAAAAGAGATTTTCAAGATAAGTGGAAAATTGGAGCGATATGCTTATGTATACTATTCGACTGATGATGCAGGCAAAAAAATAGGAGATCCATTTTGCTCGTATTGTTATGAATCCAAGCAGGATCTTATTCATGTTGTTCAAGACCCAAGTAAGCGCAGGAACTTCGTATGTCCCGCTTGTAAAACTGAAACTGACTGGCATACTCTTTCATAAGGAAATGGTGTGTTGGGGGTAACTTTGGGGGCAGCTCGCTTAATGGCGAGATGTGAAAGGTAGTAGTTACGGAGTCTTATAAGGCCGGTTCGATTCCCGCCGCCACAAAAATCGGTGAACCTCTTCGGAGGTAAGCCGATTTTTGTGTATGTGCTGAGAGTCGGCTCGAACTCATTTCAAAGGACTCTTCTATAGAAAACTTGGATGATGCAAAACGACCGCCAGCTATCGGCCGTCATGCGTTTTGCATCCCCGGGTCGCCTGAAGTGGACACGCCGCTGTTCAGCACTTGTCTCTCCCAGTGATTCACCGTAGCTTTATGAGGTCTGCGCCTCATTTTTAGCCTCCGCATCAGAAGATGTGTGGGCCTGGGTTCGCGAGGGGTGGTGTATATTAAACACGATAAATTAGCTGAAGACAACCGATGGGGAGGAGTGTACAACCTTTTGAAACTACATAATTATTAAATTTATATCTGTTTTTAAATAGAGACTAATCTGATATATATTATAAACTAATTGACATTAAATCTTATTTTTGACTATGCTTCAGCTACTAAATAGAGGTGAAAAAAATGAGCATAGAAAACAAGAAAGAACGCTTCCAACGTCTGGCTGAAAAAAGAACTAATGATGTTTTAGAAAGGCTCAGAATTCTCGGAAATTGTGCTAATAGAGGACAATATGACTACACGCGAGAAGATGTGCAAAAAATTTTTGGGACGATTGAAAGAGAAGCAAAATTAATACGTATAAAATTCCAGGGTGGAGAAACTCAAAAGTTCAAGCTGTCCTAACTTCATTTAATTCATGGAACAAACAAAGCTCACACAGAAAGATGCTATTTTATCGGTTTTTTACGTCTTAGGTAATTACGAGAATTCAAAGGGTGATCTTATCGATTTAGAATCACTCACCGTTGGTTGCTTTAGATTATTTAAAACAAAATTTTCTATGGAAAAATTTCCAGAGTATCCACGTGTTGATCGTGTTTATAAAAGAATGAACGAACTTGTTAAAGGACGCTTTGTCAAAGAATTCGGCGATTCCACTTATGGCTTGACGGCGAAAGGGGTGAAGTTTGTTCAAGCGAATCGCAATTTATTGGAATCAATAAAGGCAAGGTCCCCTGACATTGAAAAAAATATTTCAGATATTAAAAATCAGGATTTGTCTTCGGATGAAATACAAAGAGAGGTATTAAAATTAAAGAGGACGTCAGCTTCTGAAAAGTTTTCCAACAACAAGAAAAATGACATTACGCTGCAAGACTACCTAGATTATCTTAAGCTCGATATATATGCACAGCCTACGTCCTTCATAAGACGACACAAAAGGATTCAGAAAATTTCTGAGAAAGATCCATGCCTAAGTGAGCTTTTTGAATTCATGAAAAGTCGTTTTGGAGAATCTTATAAAGAGATTCGAAAAAATGCCCAATCATTAATGGGAGATTGATTCGTGAGTGCTTATTCAACGTGGAGTGTAGATATTAAAAGAGCAATACTGGATGCAGCGAATGCATTTGGTTCTCTAGCCAAGGTCTGTGAGGAATATCTTACTAACAGCATTGATGCATTCGAGACAATTGTTCATGACCACCCGGAGAAGGAACTGGATAGGCGTCAATGTAAGATTGAAATTACAATCGACAATAAGGACTCCAAGTTAAGATTTGTTGATGAACATCAGCTCATGGGAATGAGCCAAGATGTCCTATTTAAATCTTTTTTTAATTTACATGGAGAAAACATATCGAGAAAGCGAAGCATTTTTGTAAGAGGAAAATACGGCACGGGAAAAACAGCGGCTTTTGGTATCGGAGCTGAAGAGTTAATTGTCGATACAATTTCCAATGGCAAGAGAAATAAGATTCGTGCGCTAAAAAAGGATTTACTAGCTGGGAATACAAACCTAATTTCAGAAATTGTCGATCAATCTACAAGTGATACAGCTGGGACTGTCATAGAAATTAAGTCCGTAAAGCCAAAATATATAAGTGAGCGATCTATCGAATCGGCAAAGAAACATATTCAAAAGCTACTCGGATATCGACTTGATATGTACAACATAGTCTTAGTCATCCGTGCTCGTGATGGCGAAGAACGAGCTGAAAAGCTTACGTATGAGCCTCCCACCGCTGTTTATGAGAAAATCTATGAACCATCCAATCCCCTCAAAAAATTCACAGGGAATACAAAGCTCATTATAAGAAGATCGGCAGACCCATTATCAGAGGATGTTCGCGGGATATCAATCACTTCAAATGGATATCCCAGGGAAATAACGCTATTTGGTCTAGAGAGGGAGAAATTTGCTGATAGGTTCTTCGGCGAATGGGAGATCCCTTCGCTGGATACGTATGAAGGAGACAACCCTCCCTTCCTTTCAACTCGGGAGCTTAAACTCAATCGTGAAAACGAATTGGTCAAATTACTTTTCGACTTCGGGAAAGAAATCATATCGCAAGAGATTAAAGACTTTGCACAGGACGAAAGACAAAGAAAGCAGGATGAAGACACTAAGAAACTCTCCAACATTGCAGAAGAGCTTTCGACAATTCTGGATGAAGATTTTAAACAATACGATTCTGTTGAAAAGTCAGGTGATGGTAGACGGAAGGAAGCGCCGTGTGAAGATGGAGGCGCAGGCGGCCAAAGCCCACATAGTGATGGCGAATTAGACGGATTTTCTACATCAGGCAATGTTGGCATTATTGATTCGGCAAAAGGTCTCCCTGTCACAGGAGAAACTGAAGGTCAGGGCATTGATGCTGACACAACTTCCAGTAAAGACCAGCGTACTGCTGAAGAATCATCCCAGGCTGATAAGTTAGGAAGGCGAATCCGTTACAAAAATGCAGCGGCCCGGGGAGGTTTTAGAATTAAATTTGAACACCTTAACCACAATGAGTGGATGGCGAAGGGAAACGGGAAAATGATTACGGTTAATCTAGATGCTGAACCCATCAAGACGCATCTGGGCTTTTGCTATGATATGGTGGAAAATCCTCAATTCAGAATGTTTGCTTACAGTGTTGCGATAGATGAATACTGCAAATACTGCATATATACTCAAGCAGACAATGATGAATTCTTTGAAGAGCCTGGAGGTGTAGCCCGGGAAGTATCAACAGAGCTTCTCTCAAAGAAAAAGAGACTGATGGATATGATCTCTAGTAAACTTCAAATGAGTTCATAACATGACTCAAACAAGACTTTTGTTAATTGACTATCTTTGTAATCATAATCCCACATTGATAGCCGAGTTAAACTCATTAGATGGTAAATTTGTATTAGCACTATTATCCCAACAGTTTCCAGGCGCCCAGAATCCAATCAAGACACTTGGGAGTCTTTTATTTTCATCCTTTGACGCTAATGGGTCAGATAAAAGTTTAGCGGAAGAAGTTGCTCAAATATTGGAACGAGAATTTCTTTCGCGAATCTCAGACGATATTTATAGATCTGAGACTCTTACTGATAAGGCGAGAGAATTATTGGTAAGTAATCATGACAAAGCCATTAAATTCCTCAGCAACTCTATTTTTAAGCTCGATTTGACAGTACGGCTAAGAAACGTATTGGAGAAAACTGGGCTTCAAACAATCGAAGAAGTTTTGAGAATGAAACATGCTGATCTACTCAAAGCTAGAAATTGTGGGAGAAAGAGCCTGAGAGATCTAGTTGCAGAAGTTGAGAGGCGCGTTGTAGTGGCTTTTAAAGGAGATAAGTTTGACGATTTTTTGAATAGCCTTAATGATGAGACTTTTAACCCTCTTAGGGAGTGCCTTGATCTCCTCATTGCGGAATTAGAAGAGGGAGAAGAATCTATATTGGAGGATCGGTATGGATTATGGGATGGGAAACCGGAAACACTTCAGGACATAGGTGATAAACGAGGAGTCACCAGAGAAAGAATTAGACAAATTGAAAAAAAAGCTGTCACACGATTAAGAAATTCCAGATATCGAGAATTTCTTACCAAATTCTTAGGCTTGTATTTTAATCTGAAGATAAAAGGCAAAGTTGAAGAAAAATATGGGCTGATCACCGATGCTGAATTAAGAGATATCCTCTTTGAGGATGATAGAGAAGGTAAGAATTACGAAGAGCTAGCTTATACCGCAATCGCAGACATCTTTTTTGAAGGGAAAAATATTTTTTCTCAGATCTTATCTGTTTGTGAGCCAGGAGTTTATCACCTGATTCGTTCAGCTTGCCGCAATTTTTCAAAAACTGTCTCTTCAATTGTCTCTCTACTTGAATCTAAAGGAGAGTCGCAACAATTGGACAGGATCGCAGATTCTATCGGTCTAAATAAAGACCCAACTAAATATAAGTTGTTACAAAGATATCTTGAAATTAGTTCTGTAATTGGAATCGATGTCGCAGGAAAAGTGGGACTCAGAAAGTGGAAAACTTTTAATCCTACAACCATTCCCAATATGGCTTTTCGAGCCTTGGAAGAACTTGGTCAACCTTCTCACTACTCCGAAATATGGGAAAAAATTTCTGCCATGTTTCCTAATAGAGCCCCGAGCAATCCAAGATGCGTGCATAACATGCTTGTGGGCATGCCTGAAGTTTTTGTTAGAACAGCCATGGGTAAGTACGGTCTTGTAAAATGGAATATTCGCAAACCACCATTTATTAAGGATTTCATGATTGAGCTTCTGGAAAATGCCAAAAGACCTTTGCCGAGAGACTATATTAAAGAAAAGACTCTTTCTGCATGCAATTGCAAAGAAGCATCGCTCCAAATGATGCTCGATCTCACTCCCAAAGCTTTCCGAAAATTTCCTGATGGTAACTATGGTCTTTCAAAGTGGTGACAAAGACCTCTCTGCATCCAAGAAAGTGATCCAGCAAGCTGGAGATCACAAAGGAAGCTACTATTATATTCTGTCCGCTCAATATCCGCTTTGACCCAGATATGATCCATTTCGGCCTAAAATACGACCCATGGGATGTTTCCCTCAGTCCGCTTCAGGCGGACTAGCCAAGAGGTAACCCCGGCGATGAAAAACGCCCGCCTCCTCCACAAATTTTATGACGCAGTAAGACTTTGATATTCCTTGCGTTTTTCAAAAAAATCGATACAATCGGCGTCGAAAGGGGGGGGTATGGGAAAAATTTTCCAACCATTGCAGGACCTCATCGGTAGCGTGTACGATCTGTTGCACGACGCCGCGGAGAAGGTATGGAGCCTCGCGAAACCGATTGCGATGATCGGCCTCTTGGTCGATTTTCTAACCGGCAAGCTGGGCTGGATCAGCTCCATGCTGGGGTACTACAAGCAGTTTCTGGCCGATACCTCAGGCACGTCGTGGCTGGTTCTCGTGCTCGCTGTCCTCTTGGCCATGTCGTGCATGGCAAACTGCAAGAAGTAGTTCAAGATTGATCGTGATGTTGAAAAAGGCCCTGGAGAGTCCGGGGCCTTTTTTCTTTAAAGTCGCTCGGCCCAGTAGATGTCGGCATGGTACGGCATGGTGAGTTCTGTCTTTTCGTCCGCCCGAAAGTGGTTGAGCAAAAACCTCTTCACCTTGGCGAGCAGGAGCTCTCTTTCTTTTTTGGTCATCGCCACGATGTAGCTCAAAGAGGCGACCCCATCCAGCATCACCCCAACCGGGGCCTGTTGTACAAAGGGAAAAACCTTTTTTTGGAGCGGTGTGAAGAGCCCGGTCGCATCGACCGTTTTCACCCACTCCCCCGCCATGTATTGCGGGATTGCCCCCTTTTCGTATTCGATCAGTTGAAAGAGTTCTTTCATCCAGGAGGTCGTACCATCTTTGATCCCCCAGATGAGTCCTAATTTCCCGCCTGGACGAAGGACCCGATGGATTTCTTTCAGTGCCGGTTCGGTCTCGAACCAGTGAAAGGCGTTGGCGACCGTCACCACATCGACCGATTGGTCGGGGAGCGGGATTTTTTCGGCAGAGCCTTCTTTGACCTCGGTGCTCGGGAGGATTTCCTTTAATTTCCGGCCCATCTCCGGTGACGGTTCAACGGCAATCACCTTCGCGCCGGTCGTCAGAAGCCCCTTCGTAAATTTACCGGTTCCGGCGGCGAGGTCGACGACGGTAGTGCCGGGAGTGATTTTTAAAACTTTGGCGAGAAACAAGATCGCTTCCTGCGGGTACTCCGGTCTTCCCCGTTGGTACTCCTCCACCGCCTGATCAAAGACACGTCCGAGGTTGGCCATAAGTAATTTAACCCTTTCTGGATTATTCTACCATGACTCAATGGAATAGTCCCAAACACAAAAAGGGGTTTGGCCCCTGTTCCGGGTTGACTTATCAGTTGACTTATGGTTGACTTACTATCATGACTTACAGACCCCTTTTTCACGTCACCCCCCATCTTCTGAAGACTGTTGAAGAGATCTCGGCTTACCGGGAGAAGATTGTTTCGGCCTCGGTCCAGGTCCGTTGGATCCCGGCCCTCCAGAAGGAGACCCGTGCCCGGAACAGTCACAGCTCCACGGCGATTGAGGGGAACCCACTCACCCTGGAGCAAGTGCGGGTCCTGGAGGAAGGTCGAACCACAGTGGTTGCCGGTGACAGGGCCAAACGGGAGGTTTTGAATTATCTGACAGGCCTCCGGTTTGTGGAAAAGAATCAGGCCAAAAAGACGATTTCTCATCGTGACCTCTTTCAGCTCCATCGGATCATCGCCTCAAAGGTAATGGATCAGGGAGAGGCGGGGCATTATCGGAAAATCCAGGTCCGGGTCGGATCTTATCAGCCACCTCCGGCAGGAGAGGTCCCCCGCTTTATGAATGAACTTCTAAAATGGTGGGATCAGAAGGCGACGGAATGGTCTCCGGTCATCTCCTCGGCCATTGTTCACTACCGTTTTGAAGAGATCCATCCTTTCGCCGATGGTAACGGCCGGGTCGGACGGGCCCTCGCCCTTTGGGAACTGTACCGGCGTGGTTTTGATTCGCATCATATCTTTTCTGTGGATGAAGTTTATTGGGAGGACCGCCCTCGGTACTATCAGGCGCTCGATGCTGTCCGAAAATCGGGAGGGGACCTGACCGGTTGGTTGGAATATACCGCAGAGGCTCTTCACCTGACGCTCGAACGGGTCTGGCTCCGGGTCCAGCAATTATCGGCCGGTAAGGTCAAAGAAAAAATTGTCCTGACCCCCAAACAAGAGCAGCTCTTGCACCTGCTCCGTGACCAAAAAAGCCTCGCCCCCAGTCAGCTTTGGAAGGGGCTGGGTGTTACAAAACAGGGAGCGATGAAAATCCTGAATCCGCTTCTCGCCTCCGGCCTCATCCGCCGGATTGGCACTCGCAAATCGGGAAAGTATATTCTAGGGAATTAGTAAGAAGAGGAGGGGCTATGCAAAGTCTTCAGGAAAAGTATTGGCCGCAAGGATCTTGCTTTGGCTGCGGGCCGGCGAACAAAAAGGGGCTTCGGATCCAAAGTTTTGTGGAAGGGGAAGAGATCGTCACGCGGTGGCGGGCGGAGCCAGAGCACGAGGCGTTCCCAGGGGTGTTGAACGGTGGCATCATCGGGAGCCTACTCGATTGTCATTGTAACTGGACCGCGACCGATCACCTGATGAAAAAAAGAGGGGCGGACCATCCCCCTTGCACCGTGACGGCAGAGTATTCCATCAAACTGCTCCGGCCGACGCCGATGGATCAAGAGATTATTTTAAAATCAAAGGTGGTTGAAGCGACCGACGATCGGGTCACCGTGACCGGTACGCTCGAGGCGGGTGGTAAAATCTGCGCAACCTGTCGTGGGGTTTTTGTCGCGGTCAAGCCAGGGCACCCGGCATATCACCGGTGGTAATTTATTTCGGCTCCAACATGCTCTTCGGGTCGAGCAGTTTGTCGACCTCGGTTTTCGGAAGGATTTTTTTCTCCAAAAGCAGTTCGCGGATCGTTTTTCCTGACTTGTAGGCCTCTTTGGAAAGGGCCGCCGCTTTGTCGTAGCCGATCACCGGGGCGAGTGAGGTGACGAGCGCAAGAGACTTTTCTACTAACTCTTCACACCGTTCTTTATTCGCCACGAGACCAGAAATACATTTTTGCGCAAGGAGCGAGCTGGCATTGGCGAGGAGCGAGATCGATTCTAAAAGATTCGAGGCGATGACCGGCATCATCACATTCAGTTCGAAGTTTCCGTGCTGCGCGCCTGTCGCCACAACGAGGTCGTTGCCGATCACCTGAGCGGCGACCTGCATCGTCATCTCCGGAATGACCGGGTTTACCTTGCCTGGCATGATCGAAGAGCCGGGCTGTAACTCCGGCAGATGGATTTCATGAATACCACAACGAGGGCCGGAGGCGAGCCAACGGAGGTCGTTGGCGATCTTCATCAGCGAAACGGCGATGGTCTTCAACGCACCACTCGCAAAAACGGCGGCATCTTTCGCTGCCTGTGCCTCAAAATGATTCGATGCCTCTTTGAAAGAGAGAGAAGTTTTCTCTTTCAACTTGGCACAAACTTTGGCGGCAAATTCCGGGTGACTGTTGATGCCGGTGCCGACAGCGGTGCCGCCGATCGCCAATTCCAATAACCCTTCGAGTGCCTGCCGGATTCGCTCGGATCCCTTTTTAATCTGCGTGGCGTAACCAGAAAACTCCTGCCCGAGCGTGATGGGGGTGGCATCCTGCAGGTGAGTTCGCCCGATCTTGATAATCTCTTTAAACTCTTTCGCCTTTTTATCCAGTTCACGGGCGAGTAGATCCAAGGCTGGTAGCAGTTCTTCTTTAAAGCCGAGTACGGCGGCGACATGGATCGCGCTTGGGATCACATCATTGGAGGATTGCCCCATATTGACGTGGTCGTTGGGGTGGACCGGGGACTTCGTCCCTATTTTTCCCCCAAGGCTTTGGATCGCCAGATTTGCGATCACCTCATTCGCGTTCATATTGGTCGAGGTGCCGGAACCGGTCTGAAAGATATCGAGGACAAAATGGTCGTCGTACTTACCGGCGGGGCCGGTCCCACCAGCCGCTACGGCGAGCGACTCTGTGGCAATAGCGCTGGCTAATTTGGCATCCAGTTTTTTGAGCTCTTGATTGGCTTCAGCGGCGGCCCATTTAATCAACCCCAACGCTTGAATGAAACGGCGTGGGAATCGTTTGTTACTAACCTGAAAATTTTCCACCGCCCGTTGGGTCGAGGCGCCGTACAGTTTGTCGGCCGGGACCTGAACAGGTCCCATCGAATCGGATTCGGTCCGGTAATCCATACAGTCCCCCTAACGTAGCGAGAGGGGGAAATCAAGGGGCGATTCGCCCGAGGGCAAGTCGCTTTTTTTTAAGCAACTTCGCACCCCTCAAGGCGATAACCGCCACGATGGGGAGCGAGAACAATTCCATAGGTTTCTGTCGTATCGATCCAGCATTGCAGATGTCTCTCTGCGAGCCAATCCCATCAGCCCAGCCGGCAGAAGAATCAATAGAGCCGACACTCTCTTCAGAAACCGATTCGTATACCACTGTAGTGAGTCACCACGACAACTCTCCGATCCTTCCCCCTCTTGAGGATGAGGTGGAGCCAGAGCTCACCGGTATTGACCTGCCGCTGGTGGCACGACCACTGCTCCTCTTTGCCGAGACCGCCTACCGGGCTGGGGATTTCGGAGAGGCTTCTATCTATTACGGTCGGGCAGGGGAGGCGTTCGGTCTTTTGGGGGATAAAGAAACCGCCTTCAACTGTTTTGAAGAGGCCGTCCATGTTTTGGGAGAGGCTGGTCTTGAAAAGGATGACCCGCAGATTCTTTATGCCCGTGCCGAGCTGGCCGCCTTTCGAGCGATCGATGCGAGTGAGAGGGGAGAGCTGTTGGATCTTCAAAATGCAGAGTCAGCAGCGATGGAGGATTATCTCTCATTGTACCGGCAGGTGCGGGACCGAGAAGATATGACCGACCCCTCCACCAAGCAAATGTTGTTGACTGAGTTTAGTGCGAAAATTCAGGCGACCATCAACCGGGCCCTCTTGTCCGATCGGTTGCCCGATGCCACCCTTTATCTCGGGATGTGGCATGAAGTGGAACCGAGCCAATCTTCGGCACGGCAGCTTCTTCAACTCTACAGCATCACAGGACGCTTCGATTATCGGGGAGAAGTAAAAGAGGTCGAGGTCGAGTTGGCCAAACTGCAGGCACGAAAGATCGAATTGAATCGGGAGCCGAGGGTTCCTGTGGCCTATATTGAGGCCTCGTTCGCTGCCGGTTACGCCACCTTCGATGCAATGCGGCGTGCCGAACTCCAGAGGGAATTTGAAAAAGTCGATCGGCGTCAGAAGGAACTGATCCTCAAACAAAAAAAATTATTGAAATCGGGGGCGCAACTTCGAAACGAAATCCGGTCGATTGTCGAGACTGGTTGGGGAAAAATCCCAGAGGAGGACCCTCGTTATTTTGAAAGAGAATTAGTGATTGCCCGTACCTATGAGGTGATGGATGAGGTGGCGGCGGCCAATGAGGTTCTTGGGCGCTTGAGGGACCAGATCAGTTCTCATGGAACGATTGATTCAGAGGAGAGTCTCATTCGGTTGACCCATGAAATCGCGCTGAATGAAAAAGAAAACCCGAAAGAGGCGGCCCGGGAGGCGGAGGTGGGGTTCCAGATGGCGTATCATTTTCCGGACCCGGCACGCCGGAAATATCTCTTAGCCCAGAGTATGACGGTCGGAGCGACGCTCTCCGAACGCCGAGGCAAGATTCAGGAAGCGGAGGCAAAACTGGAGGCGCTCGCCGGTTTTTATGAAGCGCAGGCCACTGCCGAGACCACCCCTTCCGAAAAGCTCTTTCAAAAAGAGGCGGCGTTGGGGGCCTTGGTGAAGGTTAATTTCGGTGTCGATCGTCTTATCCATGCCTTAAGAACGGATGATGACGAAGAGAAATACTCTTTAGAGTATTATCTGTTGGAGGAACAGGTCGGCCGGATGGAGGCTCAGTTTGGTGATTTTCCAGAATTTTTGTCCCAAGCGAGGCTGGCGATCGGTGAGGCGATCTTTGAATCGGGAAAACCGGTCGATGGCCTGAACTACATTCGCGATCACGTTCAAAGAAAATACCCTGAAACGTTAACGGCCGCCTCGACACGTCGCCCGACATTCAGGTCGTGGCAACTTCGGGATGATCAGGCACGCCCAATCCTGGTCGATGCTTCCGGAAATATTAAGCAGAATTTCAACGCTCGAGGGGTGAAGGAATGGGCGAAAAATGTTGTCGTCCATTCGGGGCATAACAATCGATGGCTCACGATGGGACTGGTCGGTGCCGGCTCCGGTCTTGGCCTCCTTATCTCTGGTGGGGCGGCAGCGCCGGCCGTGCCGGTTTACGTTTCAACTGTTTTGGGAGGGCTCGGCGGGCTCGCTGCCGACAAGGCTATTTCGGTAGCCACCCATTGGGATCAGGTCTCTCAAGGCTGGCAGGCCGGAATGTCGCCCGCTTCGATGCAGCAGTTGTACGATGAGATGATTTTAACCGGAATCCAGGCTGGCTCTCTTTTTGTGGCGGGTGCGGCTGGCACGATTGCCGAGACCGCGACGATGAATATCGCCTCGCAAGGGGTTCGGTCACTGGCGACCGCAGTTTCACCAGGGGTTGCTCGCCTATTGGTCCCTCTCACGAGACTCGTCCCGCCATCCCTTCGGATCCTCGGTGCCGATGGTCAGGTGACCTGGGGCGAAATGCTCGCCCGCGAAATGCTCGCCCGTCCGGTCAATGCCATTGTGATGAATGGAGTGATGCAGGCGCTGCCGGGTCAGGATGAAAATCATTTTTGGCAGAGCAGTTTTGAAACTTGGCTCTTTATCCGGGCCTTTGCCATTGGGCAGGATCTACGGTTGTCAGCGAAAATCCTTCCCACGCCAAAGGAGCCGGTTGGATTGGCAAACCGGCAGGCGTACAAGGCCACAAGCTGGATGGTCGATACACTGACCGGTTCTTTTTTTCATACCGGTTTTCTTGCGGCGGCCGATCTTGCCGGTATGGCAGAGATGCATGGCTCTGTGGGGGAACAGATCTGGCAGGACAGTTTTGGTTTTATCCCGATTCACCTCGGCAACCGTTTTGGCAACTTTCTTTTCGGCCGTGTGGCCCCTCCCTCAACACGGGGAATTTTAAAAGATGTGGCGCGCGAAACTTATCGCAATTTCCGCGCGGGGGAGGCGGAGGTTCGGACAAAGGCCGGTTTCAACAGGCCTGAAGTGGTTTTGGCGGCCTTTGCCGCGCGTGAAATCGGATTGACTGCCAACGCCACCGATCAGATGGATCGTTTGGCCTCAGAGAATTCTCTCCCTGAAATCATGGCCCTCTTTCGGGGGTTGAACGGAAAGAGTCTCCTCACCTGGCGGGAGTTGCATCTTCTCAGCCAGGCGATCATGAATGGCGCTGCGGCCCGGATGATCCACACCGAGCGGGAGGGAGTGCGAAAACTTGTTGAGGAGGCCTGGCAACGGAGAGACCAGGAGGGTGCCCTTGATCGCGAACTGGGATTCGACAGCCTGGATGTTACAGAGGCGGCCAAACGTCGCGAGGCGCGCAAGGTTTTATTGGAAAGACGATTGACGCAAACACTCGGCCGGATGGAACGGCTTATGGTGGAACTGGTCGGCGATTTTCTCTATCGTCAGGACTTGACACCGATGAGCGATGCCGAGATGCGGCAGAAAATTCGTGGGGTTCTCTATGAAGGGACGATCCACCCGACACAGATCAGCCGGATGGAGTTGTACCGGATCGAACGAAATTTTGTTGTTCTGCTGCGTCTCTATGGACGGATTTGTCGGTATCTTGCCGAAGGGAATCAGGTGGCCGTCGATAACATTCAGGCCCGCGCTAATCTTTCAGCAACTCATCTGCGCGAACTGGTCCAGAATCTTGTGATGAAGGTGGCGATCGAGGCGACGCATGAGTTGACGCCGAAGGGGCTTCAGTTTGGGAGTGCATTTTTGGATGCCAGCAGTCAGGCCCAGACGCTCACCAGAGGTTTAGCGGAGATTCAGGAAGGAAAACCATCCGCCCCTGATCGGGAACGGGTGAGAACACTGATTGCCGAAGTCACCGATGGCTTTGTCCAGATGCCGGATGGGCATGTCTCGGATGAGGTGGGCGAAATCGTCGAGCGGGCCTCGTATGAACTGGTGACGGTTCGCAATCACAGCGAAGCGGCCGGTCGTTTGCCCCATCAGGTCGCCTTCTGGATCGATTTTGATGCGGCGTCGCGCCCCGCTTCGCTCGGTCTGCATGTCTTTACCACCCTCTTGATCAAAGATATCGAACGAAAGGTATCGCTCGCCAAGGGGCTTCCAGAGGAAAAAAGACCGCCATTGGATGATTGGGAATCTAAGGTTGAGGCCTGTCGCCGGACCGAAGTTCAGCTCGCGATGGCGGAATCGCTCCGCCGGAATTTACACCCCGAGCCTGATTCACCGGTGGCCAGACTGCTCGATGAACTTTTACCGGAAGAGATTATTCGGGATCGCTACTTGAGTCAGTTGGCCGAACTCCGTCGGGTTGATCAGTCATTGCGAACGGGACTGGTGGCGGCTGGTGTCACCCGGGCTCGCTACAATGATCTCTCTCCGCTCGTCTCCTACATCCCCCGTTTCGATCATGCTTCTGCCGAGGTTCCGTATGTTGGTCCTGCAGCGATGACTCCGGAACAGAGGGCCCGTTTCGTCCAGATGAAAGAAATTTTGGCGACGGCACGGCTCTTGGTTTCATCGGGGGGGAAGGCGCTCGTTCCGAAGGTGATCCTTTGCAATACCGAAGGGAGTGCTGATATTCGCCGGATCATCGACTTTGTCGATGGGGAGCCGGCGTTGGACCAGGTGGCGGTAGTCCCGCTCTTTGAAGATCGTGAATCGGTGAAAAGAGTTCCGAAAGTTCTCCGAGAGCTCTGGACCGAACTCGGTCCAGAGAGGTTTAGACAAAGGATCAACGAGGTTTTTATCGCCGGTTCTGATTTAAGTCGAGTCGTCAGTTGGCCGGTCGCACTCCGTCTCTTTTTGGAGGCAGCCCATGAGGTCGCCGATTTCAACCGGGCCCATGGCACCGACATTATTTTAAAGATGGGTTCCGGTGAGGCGTTGCAACGACAGAATGGAATGCCGGACCCGTTTGGTGGCGAACCACTCTGGGTCGAAACCCCGACGGCAGGACCGACGGCGACTTCGGCGCAGTCTCCCTATTGGGGGGTCCACAGTCTCCTCCAGCTTTTTCCCAAAAACGTCCGGCTCATCACGATGCAGACACGGGGGCATGAGGTGATGATCCAGGTGATGACTCCGGAGCAGGCGAGAACCTTTCAGTTGCGCGAATTGCAAGCACACTTGGGAGAAGAGAACCGGTTTGGGGAGAATATCCCGCCTGAATTTTCACGATTTTCTAGAATTCTTGAAGAGGGGGGCCAGTATGAGGAGGCCTAAGCCGATTTGGTGCCGCTGACACTCCTTGTGAGCCGGGTGATGGATAAAAAGATTCGTCCGCGTGGGCTTGCCCGAAACGATCAACGCTGGGTTGATCTGGTTCGCAGTGCCTCCGCCTCCCCTTCACAAATCCCGATCCGGGCGATCACGCATAACGCCGCGAGTGAAACTTTTTACCCGATGGCGCTTGTTGGGTTGGGGCATGCCCTCGAGAGTTATCTCAACCGTTACGGGTATGATTCCTACCGGGAACTCCTCAAAATGCTGCCGGCCAAAGAGATTGCGGAGGCGGTAGAACGGTTTTATCTCCCCAACCTCGAAGTCTTTCGTGATGTTCCTTCTTATGCGATGTTGCGAGAAAACATGAACCTCCTCCGGAGCGAGAGAATTTTACAGCCGATTCGTGAAGAGGTGGAGAGAACAGAGGGGATTCAGGTCAATCATCGGGATGGGACCTGGGTAGTGACGGATAACCCAACGGCTGGCCCCTTGAAGGGGGAGGTGGCGAGCCGTCCTTCCGCCTGGCACCAGGCGTACAGGCTTTTTGCCCCGGGGTATGAGCGGTTGGAGTCGGGGAGTGGACGACTCGAATCGCGCGGTCCGTTCCCCTTGGCGAGCCTGCGACCGGATCTCCGTCGAGTCTTGGTCGATGAACCGGACCCTCTCTACCAACAGGCGATGGGGGAACTGACTCCGTTCTTAAAAGATATTGCCCTCTTTTGGACCCAGGCACGACAGGCTGTTCGTGCCTTGGGGGTATCGCACGTCCCCTCCGAGGAAGCGGCGACCGAACGGATCTTGCAAGGCTTGGCTGAACGGTACCTCAAGAATACCCCCTTGGGGGTCTCGGCCGCCCAATTTGCCCGGGCTTTACGCGGGTTTAACGGGTAATCCCAAAGTCAACGCAACGCGACAAACCTGCTGATTTTGTTAGAGAAAGCACTTGCACCCCCCCTCCAAACGGTATAAAAGTCCCCTTCCTTTATAGATAAGGATTCCCCATGGCTACCGATATCTTGATTGCCAAGAGAGGGCAAAAGTCCTCTGATGAACTTACTTTTCGGGGTCGTCTCCGGACCCCGGCACTGGTTTCCCTCGCCGAGGCGGGGGAGGCGCGGTTCTTCATCCAGTTTGGCGGTCAGGCGGGGAGCTACATCGACGAACTCCGCACCCTCTTTACCCATTTCCCTCTCGTCCGCCCATTGATCGAAAAGACGGCCGCACTCCTTCAAGAAGAACTGAAATATCCTGACGCGATCGGGAGTGGTCTCTTCCCCCGGGGGCTTTCCCTCCTGGATTGGATTCAAAATAAAGAGGCGACCCCTCCGGCTTCTTACCTTGCAAGCTCCACGATTTCACAATCGCTCATCTTTCTGACTCAGGTGGCTCACTACCAGGTGATTTGTGAATACGGTTGCGACACCAAAAAGCTTCTTCGGTTTACAGATGGGATCACCGGTCACTCACAAGGGATCATGACAGCGATTCTTGTGGCGATGGGACTTGAAGGAGAAGAGTTCGAAGAAAAATTCCTCCAGATGGTCCGTTACTTTTTTTGGCAAGGGATCCGGATGCAGCAGTCGTTTCCAGAAAGAACCCTCCCCCTTGAACTGATTAAAGAGGCCGAAGACTCAGGTTGGGGAAAGCCGACACCAATGGCTTCCCTCGCCGGTCTGACACCGGAAGAGGTCGAACCGTTCCTCCGTGAAACGAACGGTAAGTTAGAAGAAGACGAAACAATTTCGATTGCCTTGGTGAATGGTTGGCGACGTCTCGTTCTTGCCGGTTCGCCGAAAGGGCTTTTTCTTTTGCGGCGTCTCCTTCGGGCGAAAGAAGAAGCGGGCAAAAAAGACCCGGCCCATCGGTTCAAGATTCAGTGGGAATTTTTATCGGTCTCCGGCCCGTACCATTCCCCCCATATGCGGGAAGGGCTTGACTCTTTCCGAAAAGACCTCACCCGGCTCAAGTTTTCGGTCAAGGCACAGGAGTTGAAGAAGCCTGTCTTTGCGACCGATGACGGGCGCGATCTCAAGAAGAGCCGCAACCTGCTCGAAGACCTGTTACAGATGCAATTTTTAAAAGGGGTCGATTGGAACGCCTGCACGCAGAAGGCAACGCGCGCGAAACAGGTGACCCACATTCTCGATTTTGGCCCGGGGGAGATCGCCAGCACGCTGACATTTTTAAATCGCGAGGGGGAAGGAGTCACGATCATCCCTTGCGCCACAGACAAAGGCAGAAATCTTTTTTTACAGACCTCCCCCCATCCCCCCTCCTTAGCTAAGGAGGGGGCCAGGGGGCGGTCTGATCCCGAAGTGTGGGCCGATCTCGCGCCCCGTCTCGTTCAACTGCCCAACAAGAAACTGGCCGTGGATAATCGCTACACCCGTTTCACCAGTCGCCCTCCGGTTTTTGGCGGCGGGATGACACCGACTTCCGTTGAAACGGAAATTGTCTCCCAAGCGTTGAACAACGGTTTTCTGGTGGAGTGGGCCGGTGGCGGGCAGGTGACGGAGGCGATTTTAAGAAAACGGTTGGATGAACTGGTTACGGCTCTGCAGCCAGGGCAGGGGATTATTTTCAATGCGCTCTACTTAGACCCTTATCTCTGGAATCTCCACTACCCACTCCTCCCCCGATTGAAAAGGGAAGGGTATCCGATTGAGGGGTTGACGATTTCAGCCGGTGTGCCGACCCGTGAAAAGGCGGCAGAGATTTTGGCTACGATGACAGCGGCCGGGATTTGGCAAAATTCCTTCAAGCCTGGTTCGGATGACCAGATCGCCTCCGTTCTGGAGATTGCAAAAGACCACCCACAGTTGACCCTCATCATGCAGATTGAAGGGGGGCGTGCCGGTGGGCATCACAGTTGGGAAGATCTCTACGGTCTGCTCGAGAGAAATTACGCGGCGATCCGGCGACAGAAAAATATTATTCTTTGCGTCGGTGGTGGGATCGGTCTGCCGGAGGAGGCGACGCCGCTCCTCATGGGCCACTGGCATGCCAGTGGCAAGATTATGCCGGTTGACGCAGTCTTTCTTGGAACGCGCCTCATGGCTTGTCGCGAGGCGAAGAGTTCACCGGAGGTTAAAAAACTTTTGGTCTCAATCCCAGGTACCGACCGATGGGTCGGTCGTGGCCGGTTTGAGTCAGGGGTTACTTCGGGACAATCGCAGTTGGGGGCCGATGTTCATTACGCCGACAACACCATGTCCCGCGTGGCGAACCTTGTCGATCAACTGTCGACTCAAGGGGAAGCGGCAATCCTGGCCCGCAAACAGGAGATCATCACTGCCCTAAACAAGACCTGCAAACCGTATTTTGGCGAACTACCAGCGATGACCTATGCCGCTGTCTTGGAACGGATGATCGAACTGATGGCGCCTGGCAAGATGCCGGATTATTTTATCCATGACGGCGTCTGGTTTGACACCACCTTCCGGATGCGGGCGTTCGAATTTTCAAAACGGATTGTGGCACGTCTTGTAGGGGCGCTGCTTGTGACCGAAGGAAATCCCTGTGGGACTGCGCCCTCTGATGGGGCACACCAAGGGGTGCCCCTACATGATCCCTCTACCCTCGATCATCCAAAAGATTTTCTAAAAAAGATTTTACAGCAGATCCCTTCGGCAACAACCACAATCCTGCATCCCGAAGATGTCGATTATTTCCTCTTTCTCTGCCGTCAACCGGGCAAGCCGGTCAATTTTGTCCCGGTGATCGATAAAGATTTAAAACGTTGGTTTAAGAGCGACAGTCTCTGGCAGGCGCATGACCCACGGTACAAGGCGGATCAGGTCCTGACAATCCCAGGGACCCAAGGGGTGAAGGGGATCACCAAGGTTGATGAACCGGTGGCCGAAATTTTTGAAAGCTTCGTTGCTGACCTCACACGCCACTTGAAACGGGAAACGAATGGTCGTCAGATCCCGATGGTCGAAAAAGATCCGTTGCAGACGAGCCGATGGATTTTAGAAGGAGGGATTAAAAAGAAGAATTACCTGCCGACCCTTATCGCCCTCGGAGCGGAGGTTCGGACGAATGGTTCGTCGTCGGTCGTTACCCTCACCCATGCCGCCCCTGACGGACGAAAGCTGAAACTGCCGCTCCGTTATACCTATCACCCCGATGACCGACAGGTCCCATTGCAGGTAACGGGGGAGATGAAACAAAGTTTCAAGGCCTTTTACCAAAAACTCTGGTTGGGCGATTCAAAAAAAATAGGAACGAGTCATCACGAAAAAATTTCGGTTCGAGAGATCCAACAGTACCTCCTGGCGACAGGTGAAAAAGGGCTTTCTTCAAAAGAGAAAATCTCCCCCGGGCCGTGGGTCATTCGTTATTTCTGGAGACCGCTGGCGCAGGTTCTCTTTGACGAGAAGCTGGATCTCGACCTCCTCTCACTCCTCCACCTTTCCAATGAATTCCAATTTTTCCCGTGTGTTATCGTCAAAGAAGGTGAAGAACTCCGCGCTTCGGTCCGGCTCACTTCCGTTGTGGATGAAGGAACGGTTAGACGGATCTTCGTTGAAGGGGAATTGGAGCGGAAGGGGGACCTGCTTGTTCGTCTCAAAAGCCGTTTTCTCGTTCGTCTCCCGATGAGCAAGACCCACCCCTCCAGAAAAGCAGCGCTTCCAAAAACAGAAGAAAAGGTCGTTGAAATCCCTCAGGAGAGAGGTTTTGAATTTGAAGAAACAATCGCCGCCCCTCTTTCGAACGAGCCGTATGCCCTCACGTCGCGCGACCTGAACCCGATCCATACTGACCGCCAGATTGCCGCCATTGCCGGTCTCCTCCGTTTATCGGCCGATGGGAAGGAAGAGCCGACGACGATTGTTCATGGGATGCAAACCGCTGCGGCGACACTCGCCGCCCTCGGGCGACAACTCCCGTTTCCGGTGGCCCGTTGGCAGACAGACTTTATCGATAAGGTTTTCCCCGGCTCGACTCTTAAGGTGAAGGGACGACATGTTGCGAACCGCGACGGACGACAGATTTTCGAAGTGGTGACGGAGGATGTCGCTTCCAGTCGGGTCGTGTTGAAGGGACGGGCGGAACTGGAGCAGAGAAAAACGGTTTATCTCTTTACCGGTCAGGGGTCGCAGGTGGCTGGGATGGGGATGACTGCCTATCACGAATCGGCAGCGGCACGGCAAGTTTGGGATCAGGCGGAAAGTTTTTGTCGGGAGAAACTTGGTTTTTCTCTGTTAACCGTCGTGCGAGACAACCCGAAGGAGCTGTTAGTCGCGGGAGAAAAGGTTTCACACCCAAAGGGGGTATTGCACCTCACCCAATTTACTCAAGTGGGGTTGACGGTCCTGGCGATCGCTCAGATTGCGGAGCTGAAGGCGGCCGGTCTCTATTACCCGAACGCCTCTTTTGCGGGGCATTCACTGGGAGAGTATGCGGCGCTCAGCGCAACCGGGATCATCCCGCTCGAACAGGTGATCCAAACCGTTTATCACCGGGGACTGACGATGCAGCATTTTGTGCCGCGTGATGCAAGTGGGCGTTCCCCCTACGGCATGGTGGTGGTACGACCGTCGCTCGTTGGTTGGACAGAAAAACAACTCGAAGAGAAAGTCGCTGAACTTTCGCAATCGGGTAAAAAAGAGATTTACCTCGTCAATTACAATATTGAGAACTCGCAGTATGCGATCACTGGACGACTGGAGTTGCTCGCCCTTCTCGAAAAAGAACTGAAAGATTTGGAACAGAAGCGGGGCGTGACCAAACCATCGCTGATCCCGATCGAAGGGGTCGATGTGCCGTTTCATTCGCAAATCCTCCGTCCCGGCGTTGAGGCCTTCAGGAAAACTCTGGAAGAAACGATCCCGCACGATCTTCACCCAGATTTACTTATCGACCGCTACATTCCGAATCTGAATGCCGAACCGTTCCGGTTGGATCGGGACTACGTCGTTTCTGTCTTCAAATTGACCGAGAGCCCTGTCCTTAAAAAAGTGTTGGGTGACTGGGGGCGTGCATCAAATAACCGGTCAGTCCTTTCGAGGGTTCTCCTGGTCGAATTGCTCGCCTACCAGTTTGCCTCACCGGTTCAATGGATCCGGACGCAAAAAGTTCTACTCGTCGATAACGATTCGGCCGTCGACCGTGTCATCGAAATTGGACCTTCTCCGGTCTTGGCAAACATGATGAAGGCAACGCTCAGGAGCGAATCGCGCCTCGTCCCGCCTGAAATTTTTCATTTTGATAGTGAGAGGGATAAAGTCTTTTATCGGGTGAAGTTGGTGGAGAATCTAGCGGCACCTGTTAATGTGCCCTCAGCAGCACCCCTGCCAATCTCTACCCCTACAAATATTTCAGCCCCCGCTCCTGCCGACCGTCCACTGACGGTCGAAAAAGGGTTGCGGCGGCTCCTCGCCCTTAAGTTGAATCTCCGGCCTGAAGAGATTAGCGAGTCGGAAACATTAGAGGCCCTTTCCGGAGGCAACTCGGCCCGTCGGAACGAACTACTCTCCGACATTGGCAGTGAGTTTGGTCTCGGCGCCCTGGAAGAAGCCCATCAACTCCCATTTTCAAAACTGGTGGTGATGATTGGTGAGAAGGCGAACTACAGCGCCCCCGGTCCCTTTTTACAAAAGTCGATCGATCGAGCGATCAAAGAAAAATTACCCCTCAGTCGTACTGCAATCATCGATCACCTCTCCGGTGAGAGACAGCTTCCAACAGGTCTTGTCGGCAGTGTCATCAGTCTCTTGCCACTTGCGGTTCGTTCGGGGAACTCCCACCGTGCCGGTCTTCTCTCGCCATTTGGTTTGGCCGACAGGATGACAGATGGGACTGCAACAATCGACTGGTTGAATAAAATTGTCGATCAGTTTGCCGCCGATGAAGGGATTGTCATCCCTTATCGTTCGCAGCAAGGGACCACAGCGGTTGCAGCATCAGAGGCCTCCCGAATAGATATTGGACCGGATAGCCCGTTGGCCCGCTGGGCCCGTGAGCTCTCAGAATTGTGTGGTCTCGCGACTCCTCCACCGATCGTGAATGACTACCATGACGAATTGGCGGAGCTTCGTCTTTATAAGAAGGCATTTGGTGAGGCGGTAGAAAAAGTGATCCGGCCGCAGTTCGATCCGGCCAAAAAAGTCACCTTCACCTCGTTCTGGAATTGGGGCCGTCGCGATCTGGTGGAGAAATTCTATGGCGGAGTAGGGGAACCTGTCCCTACTCTCTCGGACGAAGAAGAATTTTTGTTTTTGAATCGTGCAACACCCGAGATGGTCGAGACCGCCCGTTACTTGGGTAACCCACGGCTGGCAAATCGGATGAAAGAGAATCTAGACAAACCGCCTCTCTACCGGCCGTTTGGTGCCAGCTTCTCACCAGAGGTTAGCGTTAATGAAAAAGGGGAGATTCTTTACCGAGAGAAGGAGCGTCCGCGTCTTTTAACGCCGGACCGTTGGACCGAAGAACTTTTAAAGAAGGGGTGGGTGAGCGGCACACCCCTCTACGCCGATCAGTTGAACCGGTTGGTGACGAACGGGATCTCCTTTCAGGGAAAAACCGCGATCGTGACTGGCGCCTCCCCCGGCTCGATCGCCTGGGAAATCGTTCGTGCCCTTTTGATCGG
Source organism: Deltaproteobacteria bacterium (assembly GCA_030649435.1). Classification (GTDB taxonomy): domain Bacteria; phylum UBA10199; class UBA10199; order JACPAL01; family JACOUP01; genus JAUSKE01. The sequence goes on along the minus strand of JAUSKE010000164.1, from coordinate 327 downwards.
TGGCGGGCGAGTCATCGCGACCACCTCTTCCTATTCCGACGAACGGCTCCGGGCGTTTCGTGAACTTTATCACTCCGTAGCGGGGCGTGGGGCGGAACTCCATCTTTTCCCGTTCAGTCAGGGGAGCCATGAGGATATTCAAAAACTTGTTTCTTGGACATTCTCTCAGAAATGGGTGCCGGATTATCTTTTCCCTTTTGCCGCTCTCGGCGAATCGGCAACGCTGACCCTGATGAATCCAGACAGTAGTACGGCGACGCTCAGGGTTCTTTTGCAAGGGGTCGAGTGGTTGATCGCCACCTTGGCACGTGAATTTAAAAAAGCCTC
>JAUSKE010000161.1 GCA_030649435.1 Deltaproteobacteria bacterium | reverse complement strand
TATTGCCTTGCTCATGTCGCTTGCCGGTTTTGCGTACAAGATCGCCGCCTTCCCATTTCACATGTGGGCCCCCGATGTCTATGAAGGGGCGCCAACACCGGTGGCTGCCTTCTTTTCTGTCGGTCCCAAGGCAGCCGGTTTTGCGGCCCTGATCCGATTCTTCCTCACGGCGTTCGCTCTCAAGTCGCCGGAGGTGTTTGGCGACCTCAAACTTGCCGGTTGGCCGGAGATGATCACGCTACTTGCCATCGTGACGATGACTTTTGGTAATTTCGCAGCGCTTTATCAAACAAATTTAAAAAGGCTCTTGGCCTATTCCTCTATCGCTCATGCCGGTTATATGTTGATGGGGTTCGCCGCCCTCACGCCAACGGCGATTGAGGCGGTTCTCTTTTATCTCGTCGTCTATTTCATTATGAACCTTGGGGCGTTCCTTGTGGTCCTCATCATTCTCAACCAGATGGGGGTTGAAGATATTGAGGGGTACAACGGTTTTGGCCGACGGGGCGGGCAGGGGACTTATCTTGCCGTTCTGATGGGGATCTTTCTCTTTTCACTCACGGGGCTTCCACCGCTTGCCGGTTTTACCGGAAAACTTTATCTTTTTGGTGCAGTCATCCAGTCCAAGATGTACATGCTTGCGATCGTTGGTGTTCTAAACAGTGTTGTTTCACTTTACTATTACATCCGTGTCGTCAAGGTGATGTTTTTTGTGGAACCGGCGGACAGTAAACAGTTTCAGTTTAACGGGTTCAACCATGCGATCCTGGTTTCTGGTCTTGCCGGGCTCACCCTCTTTTTGGGGCTCTTTTGGAATCCCTTGGTCCTTGTAGTCAGGCACTCGGCTGTGATGTTGTTCTAAAGGATATGCAGGAATACGGCAAAATCCTTCTCCTCTTTACGTTCGGCGGCCTCTTTGTCGCCAGCTTTCTCTTGCTTTCTAATTTTCTTGGGGTGAAACGGTTCACGCGGGAAAAACACCTGCCATACGAATGCGGGATTGATTCAAGCCCCAATCTTTTGAATCGTTTTTCGGTAAAATTTTATCTCGTGGCAATCCTCTTCATCCTCTTTGATGTGGAGGTAGTCTTTCTCTACCCGTGGGCCATCCTCTACAAGGATTTCGTCCTCCGCGGGGATGGGCTGTTCATGTTGCTCGAGATGCTGGTTTTTCTCTCCACCCTCGTCGTCGGTCTTGTCTATATCTATGGCAAGCGGGCACTGGACTGGTAATAATGTTCATCCTCGGCATTGAAACCTCGTGTGACGAAACGGCGGCAGCAGTTTTAACCGATCAACCGTTACGGATTTTATCCAACGTCATTGCCTCCCAGAATGAAGTTCACGAACCGTACGGAGGTATTGTTCCAGAACTGGCGAGCCGACGGCATATGGAGAAAATCCTCCCGGTTATTCAGGAGGCGTTGGACAAGGCCCAAATCAAATTATCGGATCTGGAGGGGATCGCCGTTACCGTAATGCCTGGTCTCGTCGGCTCCCTCTTGGTTGGGCTTCAGGTGGCGAAGGGGATGGCGGCGACGCTTGGGATCCCGTTTGTGGGGGTGAGTCACCTCGAAGGGCACCTGCAGGCGCCACTCTTGGAACATCCGGAGGTTTCTTACCCTTTCATGGCGCTCCTTGTTTCAGGGGGGCATACACTTCTTTATCATGTGAAAGAGTTTGCAAAGTATGAACTGATCGGTGGGACGCGGGATGATGCTGCCGGTGAGGCGTTTGACAAGGTGGCGAAGATCCTTGGTCTGGGGTACCCCGGTGGGCCACTGATTGATAAACTGGCCCATCAGGGGAATCCAAAGGCAATCAAGTTTCCAAAAGGAAAGATTAAGGACCATCCGTTTGATTTTAGTTTCAGCGGTCTGAAGACGGCGGTCGCTAACTACGTAAAAAAAATAGAGGGTGGGATAACCCCATCTCTTTTGGCCGATCTTTGCGCCTCTTTTCAGGAGACGGTTGTTGACGATCTTATTGGCAAAACGGTTCTTGCCGCGAAAGAGAAGGGGATAAAGACGATTATTGTCTCCGGAGGGGTCGCTTGTAACAGTCGCCTGAGGGCGAAATTGCCAGAGGCATTTTTCCCTTCACCACTCCTCTGTACCGATAATGCGGCGATGATTGCAGCGGTCGGTTACCACTCCCTGAAAAAAGGGAAAACCTCTCCCTGGAGCCTGAATGCCATGGCAAACCAAGATGTCCGTTTTTGCTAAAAAATCACTCGGCCAGCATTTTCTGACACAGCCAACTTTTGCCGAAAAAATAGTTCGTCTTGCGCAAGTTGCTTCCACTGATTCCGTCCTAGAGATCGGTCCCGGTCGCGGGATCCTGACCGAGGCACTGGCAAAAACCGGGGCCACGGTTATCGCGATCGAAAAAGATCGGGAGTTAGTGCCACTGCTTCACGAGAAATTCACTGGGTTTAAAAACGTAAAAATTATTGAGGGGGATGTCTTAAAAATATTCAATGATATGGGTGACGATGGGGAGCCCTGGAGAAAAGAGCTCAGGCTGAACCTTATTGCTGTGCCTGAGGTCGTTCGACAGGGTGACCCGGAGACAGGACCCATATCATTGAAGGTTGTTGCCAATCTCCCCTATAACATTGCGACCGAAGTGATCTTCCGTCT
>JAUSKE010000157.1 GCA_030649435.1 Deltaproteobacteria bacterium | reverse complement strand
CACGGCCTGTTGCAGGGCGTGAATGGCCTTCAACTGATAGGGTCGCAAAAAACGCAGTTTGTTGGCCTGGATGTAGTCGGGACGCTCGGCCTCGTTGCACCACGCCGCTTCAGATTGATAGTTTGGTCGTTGGGTCAACACGATGTAGTCATCGCCAACCGAGTCTTCGACAAGACGTTGCGGGTTGGGCATGACTTTCTGGTAGCCCGTCACCGAGTCTGGGGTGGGAAAAGAGGTGATGAAGTAGGGATTGCCACGTTCCAAGTCCCAGAAATAGTGTAAGTTGCCATTAGAGAGAATGACGAAGCGGCAGTTCTGTGACCGCGCATACTTCCGAGCCTGCTCTTTTCCGACGAGCGGGTTCTTATCTTCGGCTTTTGCTTCAAGAACGATGAACGGGAAACCTTTCTCGTTGAGGAGGAGAAAATCGATGAAGCCCTTGCTCGTCTTCTCGAAGTTCTCGCCAAGGGCATCGACTTTTGAAATCGTAAGTTTGACGTTAGGTTCAAGAACGATATTGGCTTTGCCGATCTCGTCATCAAAAAAGCGCCAGTCGGAATCTGCTAGGAGCTTGTTGATTTTGATGCGTGCAGTTGCTTCTTTCATTGGTTAAATTCCTAACACCCAGCCAACCTACAAAGCCACCTGACAATTGTCTACCTCTAGGACACCCATAACGGTGCCAGGCACACGTGGAACCTACTGAAAATCAAGGGTAAGATCCAGAAATTTCCTGTCCTCTTTGGTGGAAAATACCTTCTGTATTCGCACAGTTGGTTTCCCTCATTTTTCCATCGGGAGCCACAATTTCAAGGGGGGTACAAACTGTACCCCAGTAGCACAGAAAACCAGTGTCAGACACCGACCCAACCTACAAAACCACCTTGGGTTTCAAGTGATCCCATTTCTTTTCGAGTAGCGATTCAAGCCGCGCCCAGCCTGTTTTTGGGAGCCGAAGTTTTTCGTTCCGATTGCCCCAGTCGATAAAACAAATTTCTTTGCCTTTGCGGATGGGGAGCATCGGTCGCTTGTCCCAATAGGCGAATACGATCTCACCGTTTCGTTCAAATTTCTTGATCTCGTCTTCAGAAAGGAACTTCGTCAGTTCCTCTTTTTACTCCGTCTCTTCATTTTCTTCTTTGCCAAAACTTTTTCAGGAGCAGGTGCATCTGTGCTTTCGATCAATCGCCGTTCCCGCTCGATTTCCAACTGCAATTCCTTTTCCGTTGGCAAGTAGAGCATGTACTTCGAAGCAAAAAGCTGTTTGCTATCTTTCAATACCGAGTAGTGAGCAATCGTTTCATTTTTCTTAGCGCAAAGAATGAGGCCGATAGTCGGGTTGTCTCCTTCATTGCGATATTTCTCATCAAACATCCTGACGTAGCTGTCCATCTGCCCGACATCTTGATGAGTCAGTTCGCCAATTTTCAAGTCTATCAGGAGATAACATTTCAAAATGCAATTGTAGAAGACCAAGTCGATGTAAAAAAAGTCGTCGTCAAACTGCAGCCGTTTTTGTCGGCCGATAAATGCGAATCCCTTTCCCAGTTCGAGAAGAAATGCCTGCAGGTTGGCGATAATTGCTTTTTCAATTTCCGATTCATGCAAAACATCGGAATCGGGCAGCCCAAGAAAATCGAGAATGTAAGGGTTTTTAATCGCATCGGCTGGCGCGTTGATGACATGGCCTTTTGCCGAACGGCCTGCAGTTCCGCAAATTCGAGATACGCTGTCACTATTCGGTTGAGAAGGCTCAGTTCTTTTTCGTTGAGGTAGTTCTTGGCAATTGAAACATCCGACTTCCGGAGTTTGGTTCCGGACCAACTGGTCAATCCCATGTAGGGCTTTGAAGCATCGGCGCGTTCAGTGATGACTTCCGCGGCCGTCTGGCCATGAGCCGCCCAATGCATTTTGTTCTGAACGGTCGCAAAAAACTTTTGAGAAACTTCCGTATTTGGATCGTAATCAATGCTGGTGGCGTAAATATCGAGGACTTTGCGCCAAAAAACCTTTTCCGATGAACGGATATCCCGAATGCGGCTTAAGAGTTCATCAAAGTAGTTGCCCCCTCCGGATTGTTTGAGCCGCTCATCGTCCAACGTGAAGCCTTTGACGATATATTCATGCAATCTCTGAGTGGCCCAAATGCGGAATTGGGTGCCGCGATGGGAATGGACCCGGTATCCAACCGAGATAATCACATCGAGATTGTAGCTCTCAATATCACGCTCAACCTGCCGACTTCCTTCACTTTGAACTGTTGCAAATTTTGCAACAGTTGAATCCTGCGAGAGTTCACCTTCCTCAAAAATGTTTTTGATGTGCTTGGAAATAACCGATTTGTCCCTTTGAAAGAGGTCGGCCATCTGATTGAGCGATAACCAAACCGTGTCTTTCTGAAGCTGAACTTCAAGGCGTGTCTGACCGTCCTCGGTTTGATACAAGAGAATTTGTGATGCTTGATCGATGTCAGATTTTTTCTTTTTCATAAAATTCTCACTTCGGCTTGATCAAGCACACCTTATGGATGAATTTAGAGCCAACCGTACCGGGTACTGACCCTCACCCCTACTTCTTCTTCACCTGAATCCCGAGTTCACCCTAGTTGTTTGGCAGAAACGGTTGCGGGGGTTTCGTTTGTCATGTTATTCAGTCCCATGAACCACTTGCATTACCCATAATATTACCCATTTCAACAACTATTACCTAGTTCGCCCATTTCCCTGCCCGTTTCCATTGCGCCGCCTTCCCCATCCCAAGGCATTTTGTGCGGCCTTCGGCCCGCAGGTCCTTAAGCACCTTGCGAATCATATCAACGCTGATTCCAGGGCATTTGCGTTGAATATCGGAAATGCGGAAAATTTCAGGGGACTGACGAATCGCCTGTGTGACCAGTTCGGTCTTTTCACCACGAGGATTTTTGAGGCCTTTCGTCTGTTCTTCAAGCTCTCGATAGGCCGCTTTGAGGATATACAAGACGTAGCCAATATAGGGCCACGGATCCTGCTGACCTTCGTGCCAATGCTGTGAGGATTGTTCCAAAGTTTCGTAGTAACGGTCTTTATTTTCTTCGATGAGCCGTTCCAAACTAATAAAGCGACCTGCCTCATAGCCCAAATGGTAGCACTGCAAGAGCCACAAGAGCCTGGACACCCTGCCGTTCCCATCACGAAAGGGATGAATGCAGAGAAAATCAAGATTGAAGATGGCTAAAGCGATCAAGGGGTGGACTGTCCGTTGTTTGATGCAGTCATTCCATCTCAAAATCAACTTTTTCATATAACGAGAGGTATCGGAAGCCTTGACCGTTTTAAAACGAACTCGTTCACGGCCATCCGGATATTTCTCAATAATATCCCCATCTTTTTTCTTGTATTTTCCCGCATCCCATATCTCCCCTCGTGTCAGCTTGTGAAACTGGAGGACTGTTTTTTCAGAGATAGGCAGCTTAGCTCCCTTTTGATGAATCCAGTCCAAGGCCTTTCGATAACCACGCACCTCCTCTTCATTGCGATCACGCAGGAGGGCTTTTCCAAATACCACGGTTCCAATACGGGCTTGGTTGACTTCCACACCTTCAATACGGTTGGACGAGACAGCGCTTTCGATGAGAGCATGCTCACGTAAGGTTTTCAATTTTTGAGGGGATTGCTTGGTAAAAAGCTCCTGTTTCCCTTTGGCCTCGCCAAGATCAGCAAGATACCAGGATATGGTTGCCGGTATATTTTCAAAGTCTGCTAATCGTTGTTTGAGTATTTTCATCGTCAACCACCCTACTTCTTCTTCACCTGAATCCCCAGTTCATCGAGTTGTTTGGCGGAAACGGTCGAGGGGGCATCGCACATCGGGTCGGTTCCTTTTTGGGTTTTGGGAAAGGCGATCACGTCGCGGATGGAGTCGGCACTAGCCAAGAGCATGAGGATCCGGTCCAGGCCAAAGGCGATCCCGCCATGCGGGGGGGCGCCGAATTCGAGCGCGTCGAGCAAAAAGCCAAATTTTTCCTTCGCCTCTTCGGCGCCGATCTTTAACAGTTCAAAAACCTGACTCTGCACCTCAGAGGAATGAATTCGGATCGACCCGCCCCCAATCTCGTTGCCGTTCAAAATCAAATCATACGCCTCGGCCCTGCAGGTCTCGGGTGATTTTTGGAGGAGAGGGATGTCTTCCGTCTTCGGTGACGTAAACGGGTGATGCACCGCGACGAGTCGTTTTTCTTGTTCGCTATACTCAAACATCGGAAAATCCGTGACCCAGGTAAAGAGATACTCCTTTGGGTCGTACAGTTTTAGTTTGGCGCCGAGGTGTTGACGCAGGTGACCGAGCGACTCTTGCACCACCTTGGGCTGGTCGGCGACAAAAAGGACAATATCCCCCGCCTGAAGATTTAACTCCGCCTTGAGTGAGGTCTTTTCGGCATCCGAGAAAAACTTGACGATCGGCGATTGCCACTCGTTGGGCAAAATTTTGATCCAGGCCAACCCCTTCGCGCCGTAGATGCCAACAACCGCTGTCAGGTCATCCAGATCTTTCCGGGAGAGCTCCACACCGGAGAGCTTCAAAACCTTGATCATCCCTCCTTTAGAGACTACGTCGGCAAAAACCTTGAAGCCGGAACCTTTAAAGACGCGGGTGACCTCTTGCAACGGCAGACCAAAACGCAGGTCCGGTTTGTCGAGCCCATACTTTTCCGTCGCCTCCCGATGGCTAATCTGTGGGAAGGGCGTCTTGATCTTTTGACCAAGACCGATCTCCCATAATTGACTAATCAATCCCTCCATGATCGGAAAGAGCTCCTCCGGTGTGATAAAACTCATCTCAATATCGATCTGGGTAAATTCCGGTTGCCGGTCGGCCCGCAAATCTTCGTCGCGAAAGCAACGGACGATCTGAAAGTAACGGTCAAAACCGGAGACCATCAACAACTGTTTAAAAAGTTGTGGCGATTGTGGCAGGGCGTAAAACCGCCCCGGTGAAAGACGGGCCGGCACCAGATAATCGCGCGCCCCCTCTGGTGTGCTCTTGGTCAGGTACGGCGTTTCGATTTCTAAAAAGCCATGGTCGGAAAGGTACTGTCGGGTCGCCTGAAGAATTTTGTGACGGAGGATAATATTTTTTTGGAGCGGTGGGCGACGAAGGTCGAGGTAACGGTATTTGAGCCGAACCTCCTCCCCCGCCTCGCATCGCTCATCGATCTCGAAGGGAGGGGTCTTGGAGCTGTTCAAGAGTTCGAACTCGATCACCTTGATCTCGATGGCGCCGGTCACGAGTTTTGAATTTTCCATCCCGGCGGGACGACGCTCCACCTTGCCACGGATCGCCAACACATATTCGCTGCGAAGGTGTTTCCCCAACTCGTGAACCTTCGGGTCGATCGTCGGGTTAAAAACGATTTGTGTCATCCCCTCGCGGTCACGGAGGTCGACAAAGATCAGCCCGCCATGATCCCGGCGGGTCGCGACCCAACCCATTAAAACGACCTCTTGGCCGATTTCCTTTTCGCAAAGTTGCCCGCAGGAGTGGGTTCGTTTGAAGAGCGTCATGAAAAATCCTTGGCGGTCATCTTGGCGAGTGGTATTTCTTTTTGTTCGCCATCCTTCATCGTCTTGACCATCGCTTTTCCTTTTTTCAATTCGTCATCCCCCAAAATCAGGGTGTGGGTCGCACCGCTCTTGCCGGCCCGTCGCATCGACGACTTCAAACTTTTTCCTTCATAGTCGATCTCAACCGTCATCCCCTCCCGACGGAGACGATCGGCCAGCTTGAACCCCTCTTTGATCCCCTTTTCCCCCAACGGGGCGATAAAAAGAACGGTCGCCGAAGAAACTTTTTCCTGCCCCGCCCTTTTTTTCTGCACCAGTTCGATCAATCGTTCGAGACCGATTGCAAAACCGACAGCGGGACTTTTTGGTCCCCCCAAAAGATTCACAAGCCCATCGTACCGGCCGCCACCACCGACCGCATTTTGCGCGCCGAGCTCGGTCGTCGTCCATTCGAAGGTCGTCCGTCCGTAATAATCCAAACCGCGAACGATCCGCGGGTTGATCTTGTAGGTCGAACCGACGAGACCCAATCCTTCCAGGACGTGATCCATATGTTGTTCGCAATCGTCACAGAGGTGATCCTGAATGGAGGGGGCCTCCGTGGTGATTCGGAAACACTCTTCGGTTTTGCAATCGAGCGCCCGAAGCGGATTCTTTTTGGTCCGCCGCTGGCAGTCGGGGCAGAGGGAGCTTTCGACCTTTTGAAGAAATTCGGTGAAGACGATTAAATATTTGGGTCGACAGATCGGGCAACCGAGCGAGTTGAGTTCGAGGGTTAAATTTTCCAGACCGAGCGAACGAAAAAATTGATCCCCCATCTGGATCATCTCGGCATCAACGAGCGGGCTCGCTGTGCCAAACGCCTCGACGCCGATCTGGTGAAACTGGCGGTAACGCCCCTGTTGCGGCTGTTCGTAGCGGTA
>JAUSKE010000149.1 GCA_030649435.1 Deltaproteobacteria bacterium | reverse complement strand
TTCACTAAGGTGGATTTGAATGCGTTAACTGATGACCAGATCAACAGTGCCTGCAGTACGACTGAGACGAGCAGCTAACACAAAAGAGGCTTTTACATACCAGCCTTTTTCATCGCCTCGTTGAATTTTTTCTGACGTTCGAGTGTTTCTTCACGTTCTTTTTCAAACTCTTCCTTCAGACGTGGGGCTAAGGCATCACGAGTCCTTTTCTTCAAGTACCGCGATTCCCGTTGTCGCAGAAAAACTAAGGCCACGAAAACGATAGCCGTCAGAACAAGAACAAACAGTGTCTCTTTCATTGAACCCCTCCCATGACCTTAGTCAATTCTTCCTTGATTTTGGCTAGACGTTCCAGGCTGGTGACCTTTTGGCCAAGCAGATCTTTCACGTAAAAACTATCCGAAACCTGATCGACCTTGGTCGAGATTTTGGAGATATCGATTGAGAGGCCAAGGTGAGAGAGCGTAGAAATAATCTGGTAGAGGAGTCCGATCCGGTCATGGGCGTAAATATCAATGACGGTATAATAGGCGGAGATGTCGTTGTCGATTTCAATTCGTGTTGGCACAATACGGGCGGTCTTTGGTTTTAGAAGACTTGGCCTGAGTCGTTCCTGGACCATTTTTTCGATCGACTGACTCCCTTCGATGACTTCTCTCAAGTCTTTCAATACCCGTCCCCACTTATGTTCATCGACGATCGGTCCCCCTTCAATATCGGAGACCATAAAAAGACAAAGTGCTTCTCCCAAAGAGGTCACGATCGACTGGGCCTCCACGATGTTCAGGGTGTTTGACGCCGTCACGCCACAGATTTTTGAAAAGAGCTGGGGGGTGTTCCAGCAAAAGATGGTTAGCTCACTTGCCCCTCCCCGATGACGATGATCGATGACCGGCCGCTCCTCTTTTTTAAACTGGCGCCAGAGGGCCAGGTGTCGGACGATCTCGGACGGCTTTGTGGCCAGAAGATACCTCGTCGGTATCGTTTTAAAAAAGAGTTCCGCCTCCTTCGCCTCTTCAGTGGTGAGGAGTTTCCGAACCTCCTCCTTCGCCCGGTCGGCAAGGAGTGAGACTTTTTCTTTGTCGAAGGCCCCTTTCACTAGGACCTCCCTCGTTTTTAGGTAAACGGTATCGAGGAGTGATGCCTTCCAGGGGGTCATTGTCTTGGGACCGACCGCTTTGACGTCGCAAAAGGTCAAGAGGTAGAGCATCGAGAGCGCCTCGAGATTTGGAAACGATTTGGCGAACTGAATAATCATGTTCTGGTCTTCGAGATCACGACGAAAGGCCAGATGCGGCATGATCAGATGGCTCTTCTCCAGAAACTCGAGAAGGTCAATCTCTTCTGCGCTAAAGCCGAGTCGACGGGCCGCTCCACGAATGAGCGGAACCCCTTTCTCCACATGACCAGCCCCCTCCCCCTTACCGATGTCGTGATAGAGAATGGCGAAGGCTAAAAGGTCTTGATGCTGGATATCTTTTAATGCTTCGACCGCTACTGGGAACTGGCTTTCGTCCTGGGTGTAAAGCTTGCTGAATTCATCGACGGCAAAGATGGAATGGATGTCGACCGTATAGACATGATAAACATCGTGTTGAACCCGGAAACGGAGTTTTTCAAATTCAGGCAAGAACTGTCCCAGCACCTTAAGTTCGTTCATGAGGAGGAGCGTCGCCCCAAGTCGTTTTGGTTCCTTTAGAATTCTTTTAAAAATATTTCCTGCCTCAGGTTCTCGGCGGAGATCATCATTAATTCGAAGGGCTGACCCACGGACCTTGTCCTTCGTATAATCATCAATAGTGAGGTCTTCCCGCTGCGCCACTTCAAAGAGACGAAGCATGGCCATAGGATCTTTGGCAAAAAGGTCCGAATCGGCGAGCGAGAGTTGCCCATGCACTACCTTAAACTGTTCCTCAAGCCCCCGAGAATGTTCAAAGGGAAAGAGTCTCAAGAGGCGGGTCGGCTCCTCGGCCCAACGACGCGTGAGTCGCGCGCTCCACTCATGAACGATCGCAGCCTCTTGATAGTAACGTTGCATGAATTGCTCGACCGGTAGGATCCCCTCCTTATCGGAAAAACCCCACCAATGCGCAATCGGTTCCTGAAAATCAAGGAGCAGTTGATCATTTTTTCGGCCGGAGAGTCGGTGGAGCTCGTTCCTGGTGTTCCACAAAAAGTGAAGTGCCTTTTTAAGCGCCTTCTCTTCTTCTTCCGGAATCCAACCTTTGGATTTTAATTCGTCAGGCCCCTTGATTTTTTCAAAGACACGACCGACCCAGAGGATGTTATGATAATCGCGAAGCCCCCCTTCCCCTTCTTTAAGGTTCGGCTCCAAAAGATAAAGAGAGGCACCATACTTTGCGAGCCGCTCTTGAGTTTCGAACCCCTTTCTTTTCCAAAACTCCTTTTTGGCTGCGAGACTCTTTAATCTTTTCCAGAAGATCTCGCTTAACTTGTCGTAGAGGGACCTGTCCCCGGCAAGAAAGCGGCCATCGATCAAGGCGGTCAGGGCTGTGATATCCTCCTCAATGATCTTTCGGCAGTCGGTTAAGGTCCGCGTGGCAAAACCGACCTCGAGACCGGCATCCCAAAGTGGGTATAAAATCGGCTCGGTATTTTTTTTAAGCTCGTTTGTGGTCATCCCCTCATAAAGAAAGAGGAGGTCAATATCGGAATGAAGCGCCAGCTCTTGTCGTCCATAACCACCGAGGCTCAAGAGGGTCATTTTCTTTTTGGAGGAATTTTTTCCTGATTCAGATTTTAGAACCTTTTCAAAGAGAGTCCCCAAGAGATTATCGAAAAGATCCGACTTGAACCGGTGAAATTCTAAAACTTTCTTTTCCCGATGAAGGGCCAGGAGATTCTCATTTCCGGCGGCGATATCTTTTATCATATAGTGTTAAACACTATAAGTATTTCTAATCCCCTACGGGGATTGAAATACTATAAGTTTGATCGGGGATGTTGACTCATTGTCAGGTATTTTTCAATCCCCTCGGTAATCCCCAAGACAATCTCCTCCTGATACCGCTTCTGAAATAGTTTTTTTCCCTCTTCGGGATGACTCATAAAACCGCTTTCAATAAGGAGGCTCGGACAACCAGGCCCCACCAAAACGTAGAACAGGGCAGTTTTGACCCCTAAGTCTTTGGCTTCAATCCTCTTAAAAATTGTTCGGTGCACCTGTTTGGCGAGCAGGGCTGATGCCTCGGTGTTCTCATTCTGGATCAACGTTCCAAGAATCGCCTCCAGATCTTTCTCTTCTTTAGGGATCCCTTTGTTCTCACGAGCCGCCAACTTACTGGAGGCCCTATCGGTTGCATTGTTCAGGTAATAAATCTCGAGACCGTTTGCTTTTTTATTTTCAGCAGCATTCATATGAACCGAAATAAAAAGTTGGGCGTTTGCCTTTTTAGAAATCCGGTTCCGTTCGCCGAGTGAAATAAAAACATCCCTCGACCGGGTCAGGACTACGCGGGCCTTCAATTTTTTTTCGAGTTGCCGTTTCCATAGTTGAGAAATCTGGAGCGCTGCCCTCTTCTCTTGACGTCCACCAACACCGATCGCCCCGCTATCCTTGCCACCATGACCGGGATCGATAACAATTGTTAGGGATTGTTTCTTTTGGGGGGGCGGTCTCCGTTTTGGTAATTTACCAAAGGAACTACCGCTCGTGGTAACAATAGCGATGAGAATGAAGAGGGAAAGGAGTTTTTTCACTTGTGGTATCACCACTGTTACTCCTTGAAGAG
>JAUSKE010000138.1 GCA_030649435.1 Deltaproteobacteria bacterium | reverse complement strand
GATTGGGTCCATCGCCTTGTTCAGGCCCCCAAAGGCCTTGAAGAGGGAAAAAGTAACGGCCAAAAACGGGACGATCGAAATCAAGGTTGTGTAGGCGAGGGCAGTCGCCCTCACCGGGATCATGTTGTCGTGGTATCCCTTAAAGGTGATCGTTGCGACCCGGACGACATAAAGGAAGAAACGACGGTAGCCGCGGACCATCGTTTCGTCGATCTCCCAGAGGGTCTCGGTAAAGAAGGTTTTAAGGTAATCTTTCCAGCGGTTAAACAGGTTTTTAATCATTTGTGCGCCACCCTGCCACAAAAACAGGAGAATGTCCCCAAAAATAGTCCTTGCCATCCCCCCGCAGATAGCCTACGGTTAGGGTCATTAGGCGTAGTCGTCTGGAGTACGAAGGTTATTAATCAGAGGTATTTCACCTCAGTCCTGTCGTTTCCCAAGGAACTACCGCATTAATAAGGAGGACAACATGTCCAAGAAAAAAGGAACCGTCAAATGGTTCAATGATAGCAAGGGGTATGGTTTCATCACCCCTGAAGATGGTGGCAAGGATCTCTTCGTCCATCATTCTTCAATCCTGGGAGAAGGTTTTAAGTCTCTCGCCGAAGGTCAGGCCGTTGAGTTCAACGTCGGCACTGGTCCCAAGGGAGAGCACGCGACTGAAGTGACCAGCGTCTAAATAAGACTCTCTTCAAAAAAAGAGCCGTCCTGGCGAAAGCCGGGGCGGCTTTTTTACTTTTTGGTGCGAGATCGGATGAAACCGATCACTGGTGGGAGGACTGAGATGACGATGATGGAGAGGATGACCAGTTCGAAGTTTCGTTTGACGCTCATCATGTTCCCGAAGAAATAGCCGGCCAGGACAAAGAGTAGGATCCAAAGAATCCCCCCGACCACATTGAAGAAGGCAAAGCGTCGGTAACCCATCCGTCCCATCCCCGCCACAAACGGGGCAAAAGTTCGGATGATCGGTATAAAACGAGCCAGCAAAATTGTTTTACCCCCATGCTTTTCATAGAATGCCTGCGTCTGTTCAAGATGCTTTTTGTTGAGCCAACGGTGATTCAAATGAGCGGAGAGCTTCGAACCAGTGAGCGATCCAATGGCGTAATTAACGGCATCTCCCAAGATGGCGGCGAAAGTAAGGAGGGGCAAAAGTATTGGGAGTTGCAAAATGGTCGGGTTTCTTGCGGCGAGCGCCCCAAGTGCAAAGAGGAGAGAGTCTCCCGGGAGAAACGGGGTGACGACAAGGCCGGTTTCACAGAAGATAATCAGAAAAAGGGGGAGGTAGATCCAGGGACCACAGAAGAGGAGGAGATCGGAGAGGTGCTGATCCAAGTGAAGAAAAATATTGATCATCACGGGTGTTCTCTATATGTTCCTTGCAAGAATGCAACTCTTCTCCGCCCGTTATCTCCTCCCCATTGCCGGTGAACCGATCGAGAATGGCGCATTAGTTGTGGATGGTGGCATTATCGTTGCGCTCGGAAAAGAAAAAGAAATGCTCGATCGTTACCCTTCCGCCGAGCGGCACGACCTGGGGAGTTCTGCCCTGATGCCAGGGTTGGTCAATGCGCATGCCCATCTCGACCTTGTGCTCTCCGACCTGCCATGGTCCGAATCCCATTTTGTTCAATCGATTCTTTCGTTGGTGGATTACAAGAAGGTTCAGAGTGTCGAGGAACGACGGGAGTCGATCCAGAGTGGGCTCAAGAAATCTCTCTCTTCGGGAACCACCTGTCTTGCCGATGTTGGGAGTTATCTGGACCCCGGCAGTCTTGTCGATGGGATTGGCTTAAGGCTGGTCGCCTTTTCGGAGATTCTTCTTTCCTCTAAGGGAGGTCCATCCATCCACCAGGTTTTTGAAAGTGCTTTGAGTTTTGTGGAGGAGATGAAGGCGGCGGGGGGCGGTCGGATCCAGGCTGGCATTGCGCCGTATGCCCCTTTTATGCTTTCGCGTCACCTCTTAAAAGTTTTGGCGCAACATGCGGTGGAGTCGAAGATCCCGCTGCAGATGCATGTGGCCGAGTCTTTTTCTGAGATGCAGTTTTTCTACGATTCTAAGGGGGATGTGGCCGATCTTCTCTTTGCCCATGCCGGTTGGGGAAAGGATCTGCCGCCACCACACCGTAAGACGCCGATCGAATACCTGGCGTCGATCGGGTTCCTCGACGCAGCCCCATCATTGGTGGGGTGCCTCCACCTTTCAGATGCCGATTTGAAATCAATCCGCCAAGCCCATGCGACGGTCGTTCACTGCCCACGGAGCAATGTGAATCTTAAGTTAGGCAAGGCACCGATCCGAAAAATCCTCGATGCCGGTATTCCAGTTGGTTTGGGGACCGACCTGACTTTCAGGCAGGGATCGGTTTCTCTTTGGGAAGAGATGCGTGCGGCACTCGAGCTTCATGGGTCAGACGCCTCCAGCTCCCTGACCAGTACGGAAATTTTGGAGATGGCGACGCTCGGTGGGGCGACGGTGCTCCGGCTGGAAGATTCAATTGGGTCTCTCGAACCGGGGAAGAAGGCTGATTTTATTGTGGTGACAGCAAAAGAAAAAATTTCTCTGAAAGAACTTTCTGCCTGGTTGATCCGTCACACGGTCGAGGGGAGTGTCAAAGAGGTTTATCTAGACGGACGCGCTCTGAAGCATGGCTGAAAAACTAGTTACAGCGAACCGTAAGGCGGGGTTTAGCTACCACCTGATGGACAAGTATGAAGCTGGTCTTGTCCTGCAGGGGAGCGAGGTCAAATCGCTCCGGGATGGCAAGGCGAATCTCGGCGACAGTTACGTCGTCCCGCATGGGACCGAGCTTTACCTCGTCAACGCCCATATCTCTCCTTACCCGGCGGCCAGTTTCCTGAATCACCTGCCCCTTCGTTCGCGAAAATTACTCCTCCGTCGCAAAGAAATCGAGTACCTGCTGGGCAAGATGAAGGAGAGGGGGTTCACCCTCATCCCGACCAAGATTTATTTTAAGAAGGGGAAGGCAAAAGTAGAGATTGC
>JAUSKE010000137.1 GCA_030649435.1 Deltaproteobacteria bacterium | reverse complement strand
ATTTGAGGGGCAAAACCCATGTCTAACATCCGATCGGCCTCGTCCAGGACCAGAATTCGGACATCGTCCAGCCGGACGCTTCGTTGTTTGAGATGATCGATCAACCTCCCCGGCGTGGCGATGATAACCCTCGGTTGGTGTCTGAGAGCGCTCAATTGGCGGTGGATCGATTCCCCACCGATCAGCACGGCGGTGGTCACTCCCAGCGATCGGCCAAATTTGCGAAAGGCTTCATCCACCTGCAGTGCGAGCTCCCGCGTTGGCAAGAGGATAAGGCCGCGACCCTTAAGTGCCTGAAGTCGTTGGATCATTGGTAGGCTGAAGGCGAGGGTTTTCCCCGTTCCGGTCTGCGCAATGCCGATAATATCCTTCCCCTCGATCCCGAGTGGGATCGATTGGTGCTGGATAGGGGTCGGTGTGTTGAATTTCATCTGCTCCAGGAGACGCAGGAGCTGGGGGGCAACCCCAAGCGTTAAAAAACTACCGGTCTGTGGGCTAGTCGGGTGTGTCATTAGAGAGGGACCTCTGTAGGTGTATGGGGTCCTGTTGTCAATACTAATGCGCGACCGGAATGGCAACGTGAAGAACAAATGATTTACTACCAGCACTACCGACGTAATGTATAATTGTTATTGCTTTCGTTGCTTTCAGCGACATTATTGCGAGCGTCAATGGTCAACATCCACAAATCACCCGTTGGTACCGAAAGATTGAGCGTTCTGCTTTCCCTGGCGGCAAGAGTACCACTCCCCAGAACAGTGAGGGTGAGAGGAGCAGGACTCCTCCCCTCTCTTCTTACGGTGTTGATTCTTATTCTGAAAGGTCCTGCTGCTGCCCCCTCTCCTCTATTCGTGAAAACAATAGCCACATCGGAGGTCGAGGGATTGTTTCTCACAACTCTTGCGTAAGAAATGACAAGATCAGGTGCCGCATAGATACGCCGAATCCTTCTGTTCCTGCTATCGGCAATATAAATATCTCCATTTCTCGGATCAATTGCAACACCTTCAGGACTATTCAGACGAGCGCTCGTGGGAGAACCATTATCTCAAGAATATGCCGCTTCGCCATCACCAGCAATCGTCATCAACAGGCCATCTGACGTCAGCTTTCGAATGACATGTCGCCCCGGATCGGCGATGAGGAGATTGCCCTCACGGTCAATGGCAAGTCTCTTTTTGCATTCGATAGGAGTTGGACAAGTGAGATCTGCCTCTATCGCCGGGATCGCCGTTGTCAGACTCCTATCGGTTCCACCCCCCGCAATTATTTCGGAAGGTGTACGGGAGAACCCATCCTCACCATAACTGAGACTAAATCCCCTCACGCCTTCCGTTAAATTAGAGGCATAAACCTGTCCTGTTGAACTTAAAGTAATTCCGTTAGAGCCTGAAGAACCATTTGCAATTGTCGAAGACCTTCTTGAATCGGGATAAAACATTTTGAGACCTGGATTTCCATCTGGTATCAAAATATTGCCTTCTTGATCAACGGCGAGATCGAAACCAGTGGATGAAAACTGCCGTAGATTCGACAACTCGACTGGCGTGCTGTTTCGAAGCTTCCAAATCCTTGTATTTCCACCAGATACTCCATAAACTTCATCACTTTGATCGATCGTAATACCATCAATAGAACCGATAGAAGGAAACTCTCCCACGGAAAATACAGTTTCAACAACACTTGATCCATGTCGAATAACTTTTAAGTCAGGTGATTGGTGCCACTGGTCTAGAAAAAAAGGAGCCGGTTGTTCGAGAAAATAAACATCTCCAACGGAGTTAACAGCCAAATCAAAAGGGAAATTGGTTGTTGTTGCCACCGTATCGATGACATTGACTTGGGCTTGGAGGTACGGAGAAAAAAAGAGGATGATTATTCCAAACAGCATAATTTTTTTCTTCATGTAGTTCCTCCCCGTTGATATGACAAGCATAAGAGATGCAACTTTTATGCCAGTGGCATTATATTATGACAACTTGATTTGTAATGGTATTTTTTGAGACGACACTGGAGGGACTATTCTCAAAATGATAAAATTATCAAATTGAGAATATCAAAATAGGAATGGTTCGGGCGTGAACCGGAGACATATGAACGAAACTGTACCTGGTACACTTCCGCCCTTGGCCTCACGGTTGAGGGATTCTCCCTCCGCTTCGCTCCGGGACTCCCTTCGGTCGGAACCCATCAGCCTCTGGCTGAGGGGTTCAAATCGCATCGAAAACTTGAAATAAAAAACAGGCAAAGCCTCCTGTTTTTTATTTCATGTGCTCCCAACGGGATTCGAACCCGTGTTTGTGCCGTGAGAGGGCACCGTCCTAGGCCACTAGACGAGGGGAGCGAGTGTTACAAACGCCTCATCCGCCATAGCTTTAGTGGCGGAGGGGAGTCAATATCGGGGGGGACGCTATACAATATGAAAGGGAAGGTCAAGGAGAGGGTGTTGCTGCATCGGGGCTTGGTTCTGAAAACTTCTTCAACCACTTTTCGGCGATTTTAGCGCCTGGGTCGAGTTCGAGATATCGCGCCTCGTGGATTTTTGACTTCTCAACCTCTCCTACAGCGTCTAAGGCACAGGCCAATACGAAATGCGCTTCGGCATCGTTGGGGTTGAGACGGACCGCCTCTCTACCAGATTCCACCGACTCGTCAAATCTTCGGAGTAAAAGATAGAATTCGGAGAGTGCCGCATGGGCCAATGCATAATTGGGGTTGGCGGCACGTGCCTTTTGAAGGTCCACCAGCGCTCTTTCAGGATCTTTTCCGGAATAGTAACTGCCGAGATGGAGGTAGATCTGCGCCAAGTTCGGCTGTAGTGAGGCCGCTCGGTTAAGCTCCCTCAACCCCTCTTCCGTTTCTTTCCGCTCCCTGAGATTGTTCGCCCGGTTCATCTTCAGCATCGCCAAATAGTGGATCAGGTGGAGGGGATAATTATTGGGGTAAGAGGCATTTGATGTAAACATGGTTGAATCAAAGAAGCGACTTTTCTCCCCTATGGTGAGACCAAGATAGATATGATCGTTCCGGTTGTCTGTTTCAGCTATTTGGAAACCAGACTGT
>JAUSKE010000132.1 GCA_030649435.1 Deltaproteobacteria bacterium | reverse complement strand
GTCCATATCCCCCGCATCGACATGACACGGATGGGAACAGTCAAGATCGGGGTGATGCTCGCCCTCTCCAGACGCTTGATCAAATTGGGGGACAAAATTGTCTTCGTCACAGGATCGACCGAAATGGCGACCCTGGATAGTATCGTCCTTGTCGATACAGGACGGGAGGCAGAAATTTTGACCGCTCAGGCCATCGGCGGGATTGCAGAAAACGTCAAACCGGAGGTTTTTCAGGAAGCCTTGAATTTTGCCATTGAACTGGCCTCCCGCGGCCGTGAAGGAAAACCGATCGGAACGATCTTTGTTCTGGGAGATGAAGATCGAGTGATGCAACTCTCCAAGCAGATGATCATCAACCCGTTCAAAGGGTACTCTGATGAAGAGAGAAACATCCTGAGCCCGATGATCAAGGAAACCCTTCGTGAATTCTCAGCCATCGACGGGGCATTCCTCATCTCGAGCGATGGCCTTGTCCTGACAGCCGGGCGTTATTTGAGCACCTCCGGTGACAACGAAAGCCTTCCCCGTGGTCTCGGCGCCCGTCATATCGCCGCTGCCGGCATTACAGCCTTGACAAAAGCGATCGCCATTGTGATATCGGAGTCGACCGGAGATGTCCGGATCCTCAAGGATGGTAAAATCTTGATGGAGATTGAAAAACCAGTTCGACCCGAACCCCGTTAAACCGAGGAGATTTCATGAGTGACAAACAGGAAAAGTCTTTTGACATCCGTATTGTGAGTAAAAATTTGCGCCGAGGGACTGTGAGCAAACAAGATTATGAAAAGTTCCTCAAAAGCCTTCCAGACGATTCTGGAAATTACCAGGAAATACAGACAACCCAAGAAAAGGGCCCTTCCTCCCCCCCTGAAGATCTCTAGTGCAGCTGGTAGCTGCACAAGTGTTTGTAAACAATAACGCTTCACTCTATTTCATAGAGCAAATCTTTATTGTACAAACACTAGTTATAAACATCCTCGGTGATATGATAAGTCCCGCGCCATTCCTTGAGCAAAGGGATCGGTTTGCCTCGTTCGTCCCATTCAATCAACGCGTAAGTCAGGCGAACGGTTCGTCCCAAAAAAGGAGGGTCAAGGTTGACCTTCTCATTCCAGAGGCCGGTGTTGATATAGGTCTTATCGGCAGAGTAATGGCGGATCAGGTAGTCATGCGTATGGCCACAGACGACGACGTGACAATCCCTCCTCGTCAACAGGATTTTCTTCGCCTGACGTTCTAAATCAGGGGCCACCGCCATCTCTTTTAAAAGCTTCATCGTTTGCCAAAAAGGAGAGCGCCGAGAAGGATCTTTGACAAATCGAAAACCAATAAAATAGAGGAGGATATTCGCAATAGACCTCAACGCAAAAGTGGTATCATGAATCAACGCCCACCGAATGTAATGGGCGACAGGATAAACCTTGTCGAAGTATGGCCTCTCCTTTTTAACAAATCCCAAATAATGGATCACAAAAAGACAACCCCAAGGGAGGTTTATAATTGGTTCGGACAACCCCTCCTTTAAAAAGAGACGCTTCTGATCATAGGCGCTATCGGCAAAAAACCGGTGGCCATGCTCAATATGAACCCCTCCCTCAACATACGGCTCCAGAAAAACTTCGACGTTAGAGGCCAGCTTTTTCTTGAGAAAGTCAGCCACTTTCGGCCAAAGAAGCCCTGGGTCATGGTTCCCTAGCATAAAGATGACCCGGTGATTTGGAGTTTGGGTAAAGGCCTTCATCTCTTCAAAGACTTCCAGATGCCCTTTAAAAATTTCTTCCATTCGGGTCAGCGCAACCCGCTCCGAGAGAAGGTCCGGGTCCTGTTCATCTGCATCCAGATGGAGGTGATTAAAAAAATCGCCGTTACAAACTAGCTCGACATTCTCCTTTTCAAACTCCCCTTTTCGGTAGTACTGCATAAACTCTACAAACTGGCGGTCGTAGAAAAAATCTTCCAGATAATTAAAACTTCCATCAGGCAGGACTTTCCCCTTACCAATATGAAAGTCACTCACCACCAACCTGATTTTCACAAAACCCCCGTTTTCAGGAGCTGGAGTCCTTTTCGAGTGTACTGAATGGCGGTCAGTAGCGTAAAAGCTAACGTAACCACCATAAAGAAAGGCAAGCCACGACCTAAGAGTTCGAGAACAACCTGTTCCTGAGAGAAAAGGGTGCGTCCATAAGGGGTGAGTGCCGAGACAAGGGTCATGATCTGAAAAAAGGTGGTCGCCTTGGAAAGAAGAGTCGGTCGGTAAGCCACCTTAATTTTTTTAATCTTGAAAACGATCACCCCAGTCACAATCAAGAGGTCCCTCAAAAAGACAACGGCGGTGATCCAGAATGGGATGATCCCTAGGACCGTCAGGGTGATAAAGCTCGAAGCCATGAGGAGCTTGTCGGCCATAGGGTCAAGAAAGGC
This sequence comes from Deltaproteobacteria bacterium, assembly GCA_030649435.1. Classification (GTDB taxonomy): domain Bacteria; phylum UBA10199; class UBA10199; order JACPAL01; family JACOUP01; genus JAUSKE01. The sequence goes on along the minus strand of JAUSKE010000132.1, from coordinate 6,262 downwards.
GCCCAAGGATGATTTTTGTTTGAAAAGTCGTGCGATCGTCCCATCAATCATGTCGGTCAGGGCGGCGACACAAAAAAGGATAAAGGCGACTCTTAACGACCCCGTGACAGCAACAACCACAAAAACGGGAGAGAGAACCATTCTTAAGAGAGAGAGGAGATTGGGAACGGTCAGAAACGCCATTGAAGAAGTATGATATAGCATTTCAACTTTTTATGCAGATAAAAAGTTAGAAATACTTATAGTGCCTCTAACAGAGTTAGAGCACTATAACGTGACAAACTAATTTGTCAATTGGATCAGGTTCGATACGAGTGAAATTGTTTGAGCGCTTTATCCCCCACTTCGGCCTGCACCTGAATCCCCTTCTTCAGGTGTTTGACGGAAAGCACCCTTGCCTCGCGGTACAAGAGTGAGAGAAATCGGCCTGCCGAATGTGGGAACAAAAATCGGACCGGCGTCAGTCCACGAGCCAGTTCCTGTTCAATCAATCCAAGTAGCTCCTTCATGCCGCTCCCCTCTTTGGCTGAAATCGCCAGGCCTTCGACAAATCTCCCTGTCTGTTCTTCCGACAGATCCGCCTTATTAAAGAGAGTGAGGCAGGGCTTAGAAGAAAGCCCGAGATTTTCCAAGACCTCGTCGACCGCCTCCTTTTGATCCTCCCAGTGAGGGTTGGAGCCATCGATCAGATGGAGCAGAAGATCGGAGGATTCGATCTCCTCAAAAGTCGCCTTGAATGATTCAATCAGTTCATGAGGTAATTTTTTAATAAACCCGACCGTATCGGAGAGGAGGACTTCTCGTCCGGAGGGAAGACTTAGCCGACGGACCGTCGGGTCGAGTGTGGCAAAGAGCTTGTCTTCCACCAAGACATCGGCCTCTGTCAAACGGTTCATCAAGGTTGACTTGCCAGCATTGGTGTAGCCGACCAGCGAGACGAGAGGGATCGGTACTTTCTCCCGTTTCCCACGATGTCCCTGACGAGTCAGTTTTACTTTTTTGAGGTCTTGGGCCAGTCGGTGCATCTTTTCTTTTGCACGCCGACGATCCATTTCAAGTTTTGTTTCACCCGGCCCTCGTGTCCCGATACCACCACCGAGACGCGAAAGTTGCTCTCCCTTGCCAATCAGCCGCGGCAACAGATAGGAGAGTTGTGCCATCTCGACCTGTATCTTCCCCTCTCTCGTTCGAGCACGACGGGCAAAGATATCAAGGATGAGTCCTGTTCGGTCGATCACCTTGCAACCCCAGGCTTCTTCCAGGTTTTGATTCTGGGCCGGTGTCAACTCTTCGTCAAAAAGAACGAGATCAATCGATTTAGACTTGATGAGATCTCTAATCTCATCCACCTTGCCACGCCCAATCAAAAAAGTGGGTGTCGGTTCACGAAGATCGGAGAGTGTTTCGCCGACAACCTCGGCCTCGGCACTTCTGGCGAGCTCGGCAAGTTCCGATAACGAATCAAGTGCTTCCGTTCTTCTTTGTCGAGGTTTGAGGCAACCGATGAGAAAGGCCTTTTCGAGCATTATTGGATTTGGACGACATCCCCCCCAAAGAGATTGTTTACACTCGCCAGAAGCTCATCGGTCGGTTCGACACGAAGCTCTTCCGGAAGAGAAAGGATTGTCTCCCCCGATGACGGATGGATGAGATGAACATAAAGTGGGCAAGGCCCCCTAAATCGAGTAAGGAGTTTTTTTAAATTTTCGAGTTGCTCCTTACGTGTCTCGGGAGAAAGGAGCCGAATATGGACCTCACGAGGAGACGACGTGACAGTTTGGGCCCCACCCGAGGGTGCTCCACCCAAGAGAGGGGCTAAATCCTTAGCAATGACTTTGACCTCTTCCTCCCCCACATCCAGTTCTCCAGAAATAATAATCGGCTGATCCGATTTGAGGAGTGTCTGGTATTTTTTAAAAAGTTCGGGAAAGACAATCACGGTCACGAGACCGGTCAGGTCTTCAAGTGTCACAAACCCCATCCGGTCCCCATTTTTGGTCACCACCTCGCGGAGCGAGGACACAACCCCCCCAACGCGAACCATCTTTCCGTCAGGAAGATCCGCGAGAAGATTGTTACTCACGACCCCTTTCTGACGAAGCAACCCTTCATGCTCCCTCAAAGGATGACCGGTGATATAAAACCCGAGCGACTCTTTTTCGTGTGCCAACTTCTCACGCATCGGCCATTCAGGCCGAACCGGTGGCGCGTCATCATGAGTCTCTTTGATCGCTCCAAAGAGATTTTCCTGCCCAGAAAGAGTGTCTCTTTGTTTCTTCGCCGCTTTTTCTAAAAAGAGCGGTAGCGCCTCAAAGCAGGCGGCCCGAGTGATTCCCATCGAATCAAAGGTGCCACACTTGATCAAACTTTCGATCACCCGTCGGTTGATTTTGCGATGATCGATTGACTCTAAAAAATGAAGGAAGGAATGAAACTTTTCTTCCTTCCGCCGAACCTCAATCAACGAATCGATCGCCGCCGAGCCGGCATTCTTGACTGCCGTCAAACCGAACCTGATCTCTGCAGTGCCGACGACAGAAAAACCGGAATACCCCTCATTAACATCCGGTGGTAGAACAGAAATACTGTGGGCCCGCGCATCGGTAATATAGAGCATCACCTTGTCGGTGTTCCCCATTTCTTGCGTCAGGAGGGCCGCCATGTATTCGACGGTGAAATGGGCCTTGAGGTACGCCGTCTGGTAAGCGATCAGGGCGTAGGCGGCACTATGACTCTTGTTGAACCCGTACTCCGCAAACTTGGCCATCAGGTCGAATATTTTTTCTGCTTTCTTTGGTGGGATCTTGTTTTCGTGGGCCCCTTTTAAAAAACGGTCCCGCTGTTCCGCCATAACTAAAGAATTCTTTTTTCCCATCGCCCGACGGAGAAGATCCGCTTCTCCCAACGAAAAGTTGGCGAGCTTTGAGGCAATCTTCATCACCTGTTCTTGGTAGACGATAACACCATAAGTATCTTTGAGGATCCCTTCCAGCTCTGGCAGTTCGTAACGAACATTCACCTTGCCATGCTTTCGGTTGATGAAATCATCCACCATACCACTCCCAAGCGGGCCCGGCCGATAGAGAGCGACGACCGCAATCATGTCAGGAAAAACAGAGGGCTTGAGCTTCGTTAAGAGATCTCGCATGCCCGAACTTTCCAGCTGGAACACCCCGGAGGTATCGCCCCGCGACAAGAGTTGATAGACTTCTGGGTCATCCAAGGGGAGGTCGTTGATATCGAGATCCAAGCCTCGCGTTCGCTTGATGATCTTTCGGGCCTCATCAATCACGGTCAACGTTTTTAATCCTAAAAAGTCAAACTTGATCAGACCGATCTTTTCGATCGCTTTCATGTCAAACTGGGTAATAATTTCGTCATGCGTCCCCTTATAGAGCGGCATAAAGTTGGTGAGTGGCTGATCCGAAATCACCACCCCCGCCGCATGGGTTGAGGCATGGCGCGTCAGTCCCTCGAGCGATCGTGCGATGGTCAAGAGTTTTCCAACCACGGGAGACTTTTGGGCCGTCTCAGAGAGTCTCGGTTCAGCACGAAGCGCCTCATCGAGGGTGATATTCAATGTGTTAGGAATAAGTTTGGCTATCTTGTCAACATCCCCATACGGGATCGCCATCACCCGACCGACATCACGAATGACCGCCTTCGCCTTCATCTTTCCGAAAGTGATGATCTGCGAAACGTTACCGTATTTTTGTTGTACGTACCGGATGATCTCGTCCCGACCATAAATACAAAAGTCGATATCCATATCCGGCATCGTCACCCGCTCCGGATTCAAGAATCGCTCAAAGAGCAGATCGTAAGGGATTGGGTCGATGTCAGTAATTTTCAGACAATAGGCGACAAGGCTTCCGGCGGCAGAACCACGCCCCGGACCGACCGGTATCCCCTTCCCTTTGGCGTAATTGATAAAGTCGGCAACAATGAGAAAGTAACCGGCAAAACCGGTCTCGCGAATCATTTTCAGTTCCTGGTGGATCCGTACTTCATACTGTTGACGGAGTGGCAATTTTTCTTCTTCCTTTAAGCTGGCCGCTCTCTTCTTCCACCGTTCCTCAAAACCGGAGAGTGTCGCCTCTTCTAAAAACTGATCGAGGTTTTTTCCAGGAGGGGGTTCGAATTTTGGAAAGTAATAGGTCTTAAAATCAAAAGAGAGGTTGCACCGCTGGGCGACTGCCACTGTATTGTGAAGAACTTCTTGATGGCCTGGAAAATAGCCGGCCATCTCTTCGGCTGATTTAAAATAAAATTCGTCCGAACCAAAACGCATTCGTGTTTCATCTTTTAAGGTTGTTCCGGTCTGGATGCAGAGGAGCGCTTCGTGGGCCGTGGCATCTTCCTTTTTTAAATAATGACAATCCCCCGTCGCGATGACCGGGACCGAAAGTCTCTGGCCCAGATCGAGGATCGCCTCATTGACCAATTTTTGATCCGGCAACGAATGGGCCTGGATCTCAAGATAATAACGATCGCCAAAGATGGAGAGATATTCGCTAACGGCCTTTTCCGCCTCAGCCCGCTTGCCGGCCAAAAGAAGCCGTGCGATCTCTCCAGAGAGACAACCGGAGGTGGCAATTAGGCCGGCATTTTTTTCTCTTAAGAGTCCTTTATCAATGCGTGGCTTGTAATAAAAACCTTCCAGATAACCGGCGGTGATCAGTTGGCAAAGATTCTGATACCCATCCCGATTCATCGCAAGAAGAATCAGGTGATGGTACGGCTCATGCCCTCGATGAAATTCCTTGGTGAACCGGCTCCCGTTCGATTCGAGATACATCTCACAACCGATGATCGGCTTGATGCCCGCCCCTTCCATCTTCTGGTAAAACTCAACCGCCCCGAACATGTTGCCATGATCGGTCATGGCGACCGCCGGCATCTTGTACTCTTTCGCTTTTTTGCAAAGCTCCTCTATGGTAATGGCACCATCGAGCAGGCTGTATTGGGTGTGCAAATGTAGGTGGACAAAATCGGAGTGATGCATCAGGTCCGGTAAGTACAATCCTCAAGAAAGTTTGGCAATAGAATTACTCCCACTCGATCGTTGCCGGAGGCTTGGAAGAGATATCGTAGACGACGCGGTTGATCCCACGAACCTCGTTGATGATCCGGCTAGAAATTTTTTCGAGCAACGGGTAAGGGAGTTTAGCCCAGTCGGCAGTCATCCCATCTTGGCTCTCGACCACCCGAAGGGCGATCACATTTTCATAAGTCCGGGCATCCCCCATCACACCGACCGTCTTTACTGGGAGCAGTACTCCGAACGATTGCCAGACCTTGTTGTAGAACCCTGCCTTTTTGATTTCGCCGACGATAATATCATCCGCCTCCCGCAGCAGCCGAAGCCTTTCCGGAGTCACTTCACCCAGGATCCGGACAGCCAGGCCAGGCCCTGGGAATGGCTGACGCCCAACGATCTCCTCCGGTACCCCCAAGAGCCGACCGATCTCCCGCACCTCATCTTTAAAAAGTTCGCGGAACGGTTCAACGAGCTTTAGTTTCATTTTTTCGGGCAGGCCACCAACATTATGATGACTCTTGATCGTGACCGATGGCCCACGGAACGAAACTGATTCGATCACGTCCGGGTACAGCGTCCCCTGTGCCAGAAACTCTATCCCCGCTATTTTTTTCGCCTCCTCTTCAAAAACGGCGATGAACTCACGGCCGATCCGTTTTCTCTTCTCTTCCGGATCGATAACACCGGAGAGTTCTTTCAAGAACCGTTCTGAGGCATCGATCTTCCGAAGATTCAGTCCAACATTTTTCTTGAAGAGCTCAAGGACACGGTCCCCTTCATTTTTTCTCAAGAGACCGTTATCGATAAAGAACGCCTCAAGCTGGTCGCCGATCGCCTTGTGGATCAGGACCGCCATCACTGATGAATCAACACCACCAGAGACGGCACAGAGCACTTTGGACTTGCCAACCGTTTCGCGGATTTCTTTTACCTTCTGATCGACAAACGAGGCGATCGACCAATCGGGCTTAAGACCGGAGACTTTGAAGAGAAAATTTTCAATGATTTTTTTACCCTGAGGAGTGTGAACCACTTCCGGATGAAATTGGAGGCCAAAAAATTTTCGGCGATCGTCACCAATGGCGGCGAGAAGGTCATTGACACTCGTGGCATAAGCTTCAAATCCGGAAGGGAGTTTAGAAACATGATCTCCATGACTCATCCAAACAGCGATCTCTTCTTCTTCAAAATCGGCGAAGATCCCCTCTTTTTTACGAAGAC
>JAUSKE010000038.1 GCA_030649435.1 Deltaproteobacteria bacterium | reverse complement strand
CTCCTGACTCAGGAAGAGGCCTCCAAGCTGATTGACATGGAAAATGTGATCAAAAAGGCGGTATCCCTTGTAGAACAGGAAGGGATTGTCTTTCTGGATGAGATCGACAAGATCGCTGGTCGCGAATCGGGCCACGGGCCGGATGTTTCCCGCGAAGGGGTGCAGAGGGATATCCTGCCGATCGTTGAAGGCTCAACCGTTTCGACAAAGTACGGTATGGTCAAGAGCGATCACATCCTTTTTATTGCGGCAGGGGCCTTTCACGTCTCCAAACCGTCGGACCTGATCCCGGAACTACAGGGACGATTCCCAATCCGGGTTGAACTGGAACCTTTGACGGAGGATGATTTTTACAGGATTCTTACAGAGCCGGCCAACTCGCTCACCAAACAGTCAATTGCCCTCATGAAAACGGAGGGGCTTTCACTGGACCTGACAACCGATGGATTGAAAGAGATTGCCCGGTTTGCGGCGCTCGTGAACGAGCGGACAGAGAATATCGGCGCCCGTCGTTTGCATACCATTGTTGAAAAAGTTTTGGACGAAATCTCTTTTTCCGCCCCCGAGATGAACCATCAATCAGTCATTATCAATGCCGCTTATGTAAAGGACAAACTGGCAGACGTCGTCAAAGATGTCGACCTCAGCCGGTATATTCTCTAATGGAAAAATTAATAGAAAAAGCCTCCGTACTCATGGAGGCACTGCCTTACATTCGTAAATTTTTTGGAAAGACCGTGGTGATCAAATATGGTGGTGCGGCCATGGTCGATGAACGTTTGAAGGAAGGGTTTGCCCGAGATGTTGTCCTGATGAAATATATCGGCATGAACCCGATCCTCGTGCATGGGGGTGGTCCTCAGATCGGTGAGTATTTAAAAAAGATGGGGATCGAGTCAAAATTTCACAACGGGATCCGGATCACCGACGAGCAGACGATGGATGTTGTCGAGATGGTGCTGGTCGGCTTGATCAATAAAGAGATCGTTGCGCTGATCAATAAGCATGGGGGCAAGGCAGTCGGTCTTTCCGGAAAAGATGGGGGCCTCGTGAAGGCAAAAAAAGTTCCGAAGGAAAAAGTGAGTTTTGATAAAGAAGGGGTTTCTGAAATTATCGATCTTGGTCGTGTCGGGAATGTCAAAGAGGTGAACCCGGTTGTTCTTCAGGCGCTCGAGTCTCAGAATTTTATTCCGGTGATTGCCCCAGTCGGTGTCGATAACAACGGTGAAGCGTTGAATATCAACGCCGACCTAATGGCCGGAGCGATCGCTGGCTCACTCAAAGCGGAAAAATTAGTTTTGTTGACCGACGTTGAAGGGGTTCAGGGGGCGGATGGAAAACTGATTTCCAGTTTGAAATCAAAAGAAATTGCCCGATTGACTGAAGAAGGGATAATTCGTGGCGGGATGATCCCAAAGATTCGATGTGCCGTCGAGGCGTTGGAGGCGGGGGTAAAGTCGGCCCACATCATTGATGGACGGGTTGAGCATGCCCTGTTATTGGAAATTTTTACCGATACCGGTGTTGGAACCGTGATTTCGTAATGACCACCAAAGAAATCATCGCATTGTCCCAAAAGTACCTGATGAATACCTACGCCCGACTGCCGATGGCACCGGTCAAGGGGAAGGGCTCTTTTCTCTGGGATGCTGATGGAAAGAAATACCTCGATTTTTTCTCAGGCCTCGCCGTCACGAACCTGGGGCATGCCGATCCCCATATTCTCTACGCGATTGCGAAGCAGTCGACGAAACTTTTACATGTTTCAAACCTCTTTTACATCGAATCACAGGCGCATCTTGCGGAACTCCTTTGTGAGAACTCATTTGCCGATAAGGCCTTCTTTTGTAATTCCGGTGCCGAGGCGAACGAAGGGGCGGTCAAACTGGCCCGCAAGTGGGGACACCAAAACAAGGGGCCTCTTTCTGCTGAAATTATCACGATGGAAGGTTCTTTTCATGGCCGGACGCTGGCAATGATCACCGCCACCGGTCAAGAAAAAGTTAAAAAAGGATTCGAGCCGCTCATTCCCGGATTCAAACAGGTTCCTTACGGTAATATTCAGGCAGTCCGTGAGGCAATCGATGAGAAAACCTGTGCGGTCCTTTTGGAACCGGTCCAGGGGGAAGGGGGAGTTCGTGTTGCCTCGGTCAATTATTTTAAGGAACTGCGTGAGCTCTGTCAGAAGAAAAAACTGCTCCTCATCTTTGATGAGGTTCAGACCGGCATCGGCCGGACCGGGACGCTCTTTGCCCACGAGCAATTGGGCATTGTTCCCGACATCATGACCCTCGCGAAGGCTTTGGCTGGAGGGCTCCCGATCGGTGCGATGCTCGCGCGTGATTTTGTCGCCCAGACGTTTGTCCCTGGTGATCATGCGGCGACCTTTGGTGGAAACCCCTTCGTGACGAGTGTCGCCTGTGCCGTTCTCGAAACAATTTTGAACGATAAGATTTTGGACAAGGTCAAGGAGTCGACTCTTTACCTCCGCCAAAAGTTGGAACAACTCCAGAAAAAGTTTTCCTTCATCAAAGAGGTGAGGGGGCTAGGGCTCTTG
>JAUSKE010000113.1 GCA_030649435.1 Deltaproteobacteria bacterium | reverse complement strand
GGCAGACCATCGGGAGGCAAGACAGAGATGAAGAACGCCTTGAAGTAATCTTGCTTCGGATGATCTGGGGGTTTTGGAGGCATAAAATCGTTGGGCTACTCAAAAGTGAAAAGTAAAAACTTGACCCCTTCCCTGTGATGGATAATGGATCTGATGATGGATTTTCCGTCTGATGGATTTGACCTAAAATAAAATAATTTATGGAAATTTTATATATCTCAATTTTAACATTCATCGCCGCTACAATCGGTACAATTACGGGTTTTGGTACTTCAACACTGATGATTCCGATTTTGGTCATATTCTTTCCTCCCGTAGAGGCGATATTTTTGGTCGCGATCATTCACTGGTTCGGAAATATCTGGAAAGTTGCGCTGTTCCGCTCCGGTTTTAATTTGCGCCTCCTCGTTTTGTTCGGGGCCGTCGGTCTCGTTACGAGTTATCTCGGCGCGTATATTTCGCTTGGAGCGAATGAAGAAATGCTGCTCCGTATCCTCGGCATGTTCCTTGTGGGTTACGCGCTGTTTTTGGTATTCCAGTCAAAGTTTAAAATACCAGCAGGAAATCTAACAGCACTGTCTGGTGGCGCGTTGTCAGGATTTTTCGCCGGAATATTCGGAATTGGAGGGGCGATTAGGAGTGCATTTCTTTCTGCTTTTGATTTGCCTAAAGCCGTCTTCATCGCCACCGCCGGAGCAATCGGGCTTCTCGTTGATTCAACTCGTATCATTACCTACTTCACCGGAGGAGCAACACTTCCAAAAGAACTTTGGTACGGATTGCTTCTCTTTATCCCGATCTCATTTGTGGGAGCGCAGATTGCGAAAAGAATTGTAGATAAGATACCGCAAGACAAGTTTCGTATCTTCGTCGCCTTATTTCTCCTTGTGATTGGTGTAAAATTGATTTTGTTTCCTTTTCCGTCAACTGCTGGCAATCTCCTACCATGATTCCCCTTTGGACAGTCTTGCCGTTTGCCGCTCTGCTTCTTTCAATTGCCATTTTTCCGGTCGTAGCCCCCCATTTTTGGGAATCGAATCGTAACAAGGCAATTATCTCCCTTGTGCTCTCAATCCCAACACTCGCCTGGCTTTTTCCAAACACACCCGGAGGCCTTCTGCATACGCTGGAAGAATATGCCTCTTTCGTTATTCTCTTGGGATCACTTTATGTCATTTCGGGGGGGATCGCTATTTCAGGTGATCTCCGGGCGACACCAAAGATAAATTCCCTATTTCTCGCCGTGGGTGCGGTTCTTGCGAGCCTCATTGGAACGACTGGGGCCAGCATGATCCTGATTCGTCCTTTCTTGAGAACAAACTCAGAGAGAAACAACACGGCACATCAGACACTCTTTTTCATCCTGGTCGTTAGCAATTGCGGAGGTATCCTCACGCCAATGGGCGATCCGCCTCTTTTCTTGGGTTATCTTCGTGGCGTTCCATTCCTTTGGACACTTCGCCTTTTTCCCCAGTGGGCCATTGTTGTCGGATCACTCCTGTTGATTTTTTACTTATGGGACAGACGAGTTTACCGAAAAGAGCCGCATGAGGCGATTCGCGAAGATCGGATCAACGTCAAACCGCTCCGACTGCAAGGTTGGATAAACCTGTTGTTTTTGAGCGGTGTCCTTTACGGAATCTTCTTACCATCCCCTTGGCGAGAGGTACTCATGGGTCTGATGGGATTTCTCTCCTATTTTCTCGGTTCCAAAACCGCCCGGAATCATAACCGTTTTACCTGGCATCCGATCGTCGAAATCGCAGTCCTATTTGCGGGAATCTTTATCACGATGGTTCCGACCTTGATGCTCCTCAAATACCATGGTGCAGAATTCGGCATCACGAAGCCGTGGCAATTTTTCTGGCTGACGGGATCACTCTCCGCACTCTTGGATAATGCCCCAACGTACGTGACCTTTCTCTCATTGGCCCAAGGTCTTGGGCTTCCGGGGGGAATTGCCGGGGTTCCCGAAAAGATTTTAGAGGCAATTAGCGTTGGGGCCGTTTTTTTTGGAGCCAACTCGTATATCGGAAATGGGCCAAATTTTATGGTCAAGGCAATCGCTGATCACAGCGGTTTCAAAACCCCATCATTTTTTAGCTATATGGCCTACGCCGCTCTGATACTTTTTCCCTTGTACATACTCATCACCTTGCTATTCTTTCTTCCGTGAAAATTTTATTCGTTTGCGAATACAACGCCTGTCGGAGTCAGATGGCGGAGGGGCTGGCGCGAACGCTCCTCCCAAACAGCTTTTCTATTATGAGTGCTGGCCTCTACCCCGGTGAATTGAACCCGATCACGATCGAGGTGATGAAAGAGATCGGAATCGACATCTCACATCAACGGTCGAAGTTACTTGTGGAAGTAAAGGACAAGAGGTTTGATCGGGTCGTTGTCCTTGCCGAACCAGCATGGAAAGCAATTGAGATGTTAAATGCCGACCACAAATTGCTTTGGCCCTTTCCCGATCCGGCATCTGATCCCGGCGATGTCGAAACGGTGAAAGGACGAATTCGCACAGTTCGAGATCAGTTAAAAGAGAGGATTTTAACCCTATGAAGCTTTCCCGTTTTTGGATTCCAGTCATTGGTGGTTTACTGGTTATTTTTATCACCATTTCTTTTATTCATTTTCAGAGAGAGCAGACTTCCCTTCGCGATGACCTCAACCGCCGCGCCCGTGTGATCGCAAAAAGCCTCGCACCCCCTGCGATCCGCATCCTAAAAAATCCTCCCGCCGTTGATGAAGAGGATGTTGCGGAGCGGTTGGAAGGACAGGGTCGCACTCTCGGACTTATGATTTGCAACCTTGAGGGAAAATTGATCGCCCTCTCATCGACTCTGACAGGCACAGTCACCTGCAACGACGAGGTGATGGCGGTGCTGGCAAGTGAAAAAGAATCTATTTTGCTGGATGAAATAAGTGGTCAGCCACTCCACCGTCTGATTGTACCGCTGAAAGACCGCACGGGTTTCTTGATCGGAACTCTCACGATCATTCACGATGCCTCGTACATCACTAAACGGGTGATGTCGGCCGTCACATGGATGACGCTCACCCTCGCCATTTTGGCGATTGTCATTGCCCTCGGAACCTATCTTGCCTCGCGTCGCTCATTTCAAAGGTCGGTTGCCCATCTCCTCGATTGGATGAAGTCTTCAAAGACCGAAGAGAACCTTTCTCCTCCTACAGAATCTCTTTTAAAACCGGTTTCGCGGGAGGTCGAAAAACTGACCGCCCGACTCCGAGCGGCCAAGGAGACTGCACGAGAGGTTTCGGAGGCAAGTCAGGTGAGCAATCTCTGGACCGCGGCCCGTCTCAAAGCCCATGCCACATCTTCTATTGGAAACAAGTCACTGATTGTCGTTTCAAACCGGGAGCCGTACATGCATGTCCGGCAAGAG
>JAUSKE010000106.1 GCA_030649435.1 Deltaproteobacteria bacterium | reverse complement strand
TCGCCCGTGTGGCCGCTTCGATGGCCCGATTCTCACCATGCGCAACGCCGGTCCCCATAAGAGCCGTTCCCATCCCCCCCATGACGGTGCGGATATCGGCAAAATCAAGGTTGATCAATCCATGGATCAGGATCAGATCAGAAATTCCACGCACCGCTTGAAGCAGAACCTCGTCAACTTTCTGAAACGCCTCGAGCATTGTCGTTTCTTTACCGGCGAGTGTCAGGAGTCTCTCGTTGGGGATAATAATGAGACTGTCGGCAGACTCTTTTAACTCCTCAAGTCCCTGTTCAGAAAAACGACCTCTCTTGCGACCTTCAAAGGCAAATGGTTTGGTGACGACCCCGACAGTCAACGCTCCAACCTCTTTTGCGATCCGGGCGATGACTGGTGCTGCCCCAGTTCCAGTGCCACCCCCCATGCCAGCGGTAATAAAGACCATGTCGGACCCTTGTAGGATCTCGGTAATCTCCGCCTCATTTTCAATGGCTGCGGAGCGACCGACCTCTGGATTAGCCCCGGCACCGAGTCCCCGTGTCAGTTCTTTTCCCAACTGAACTTTTTGAGAGGCGAGTGACATCTTGAGCGCCTGAAGGTCTGTGTTCGCGGCGATAAACTCGACCCCCGAAAGACCCGACCCGATCATTGTGTTCAACGCGTTGCCACCTCCGCCACCGACGCCAACAACCTTGATACGTGCCCCGCGAATCGTTTCCTCCTGATCGGCAATTTCAAACATGATCCCTCCTTGTAGGGGCGACCCTCTGTGGTCGCCCGCAATTGAGGGCAGCCACATGGGGCTGCCCCTACCATTAAAATATTAGAATATTTCGCCTAACCATTCTTTCATCCGGTCCTTGACCTTGTTGTAGACGTTATTTTCCCGGATCCGGAACCGTTTGTTAGAGAGGTGCTGGCTGCCATACAGGACCAGCCCGACACCGGTTGCATACATGGGCCTTTTGACCACTTCGACGAGACCGCCAATCCCTCTCGGGATCCCCCGACGAACCGGCAGGTTGAAAACCTGTTCTGCCAATTCTGGCATTCCTTCAAGGAGCGTGCTGCCGCCGGTCAGGGCGATTCCTGAGGCGATCAGGTCTTCATAACCAGATTTGGCAATTTCCTGCCGGACGAGGTTGAAGATTTCCTCCACGCGCGGTTCGATGATCTCGGAGAGGATCTGACGCGAAAGGATCCGATCGCTGCGACCACCGACCGATGGCACCTCGATTGTTTCTTCCTTCTGAACCATCGAGGAGAGGGAGCAACCGTACTTTTGCTTGATTTTCTCTGCTTCGGCGGCCGGGGTCCGGAGACCAACGGCGATGTCGTTGGTGATATGGTTTCCGCCAAGTGACAGGACCGAGGTGTAGACAACGCTCCCGCCGGAAAAAATCGCAATATCGGTTGTTCCGCCGCCAATATCGATCAGCGCAACACCCAATTCTTTTTCTTCTTGGGTGAGTGTCGCTTCGGCACTCGCGAGTTGTTCAAGGATGATGTCATTCACGTTGAGTCCGGCCCGGTTGGCACACTTCACGATGTTTTGCGCCGAGGTCACTGCAGCGGTGACGATATGGACCTTCGCCTCGAGGCGTACGCCACTCATCCCCACCGGGTCATGGATCCCATCCTGACCGTCGATCACGAATTCCTGTGGGATGACATGAATCACTTCGCGATCTAGCGGGATGACGACGGCTTGTGCCGCATCGATCACCCGTTCGACGTCACTCTGTTTAACTTCGCGCTCCTTGATCGGGACGATCCCGTGGCTGTTGATGCCACGGATATGACCACCGGCAATACCGGTGTAGACGGAGGTGATTTCCATGCCGGCCATCATCTCCGCCTCTTCGATCGCCCTTTTGATCGATTCAACGGTGCTCTCAATATTGATCACGACCCCCTTACGGAGCCCGCGGGACGGGTGAGAACCGATCCCGATAATATCAATCCCATCGTCGGTAATTTGGCCGACAATGGCACAGATCTTGGTTGTCCCAATATCGAGACCAACCACACGATCTTCGTTCTTAGGCATTTTGCTTCCCCCTTTCAGGTTTTATAGGTTTCACTTTAACAAAAACTCTTTTTTCATAAGTCAGATCGACTCGAAGCGGTTGCTTTTTGCCCGACAGAGCGATAAGGCTTTGACCGACCGATTCCCATTTCTTTAAACGGTCCGCTAATTTTTCCTTCCCGAAGAGGATCCGAAAAGCGGGGCGGAGTGTTTGGACAGAAAATCCTTGTTTGTTGTCCCAATGAAGTTCCGAGATGCCAAAGAACGAAGAGGGCCCCGCTTTCTGGTATTGCTCAATAAAAGAGACCGCTTGGTGGAGTGATGCAGGCTTTTCAGAGACTCCGGTTAAGATTGGAAAGTCGTGGGAATCGTCCGCAGTCAATTGTCTGAAAATCTCTCCATTCTTGTTCAAATAATACCAGTGGTCGATCTGAATAATAGCCAACGGTTGCTGTTCCTTGACCTCAATGTAGAGCCGACCGGGATACCGTTTGAGAAGGGAGACATCTTGAACCCAACTAAAGCGACGAAGATTTTTTTCAAGCTGTGACAGCGGGAGTGTTAGCAGATTACTCTCCATTTCAACGCCGGAGAGTCGGATGATCTCCGCTTCAGTGAGGTGCGCCGTCGGGGAGGCAATCACTACTTCGCGGAGGGTAAAAAGAATTCGGAAACTTTTGCGCCCCACGAAGAGAAGGAGAGAGAGGGCTATTAAAAGACCGGTTATTCCTATTTTCTTCTTCATCGGCTCACCTTGAGGCTTGCTCCTTGCAAAATTTCTTCAGCCAACTGTTCAAAAGAAATCCCGGCCGCCTGTGCCATCTTTGGGACGAGACTCGTTTCCGTCATTCCTGGAATCGTGTTGACCTCCAAAAAAAAGGGGGAGTCCTTGACTCCTTTTTTTTGGGGATCTTTGCTAACAATGAAGTCGAGACGGGCAACCCCTTCTAGATCCATTTCGTGAAAGACCGCTTCGCTGGTTTTTTTAAGTTCTTCCGTGAGTGTCGGTGAAATACGGGCCGGGACGATATATTCGGTCATCCCTTTGGTATATTTGGACTGGTAATCGTAAAAACCGCTCTTTGGGACAATCTCTAATGGGGGAAGCGCCCGACCATTGATAACACCAACCGTGACCTCAGTCCCGGCAATATACTGTTCGACGAGAACGGTTGAATCGTGCTCAAGGGCAAGCTTCAGGGCAGCGGTGAGTTCTTCTTTTTGGCGTACAATGGTCATCCCGATGGTCGATCCTTCTCGATTTGGTTTGACGATGAGCGGCAGGTGCCGGAGACAGTTAGTTTCAAACGTCTTTTGGTTATTTGGGTGGAGCACCCTGCCGGCGTGGAAGACCCAATCCTCGGGGAGATGGATATCCAGAAGGCGGAGCGCTTTTTTGGTCAGGACCTTATCCATTGCTACGGCAGAGGCGGTAGGACCCGAACCGGTGTAGGGGATTTTCAAGATTTCTAAAAGTCCCTGGATGCAGCCATCTTCGCCGTAACGGCCGTGTAGGGCGATAAAGGCGACATCTGGTTTCACCTGACGGAGCTGTTGATCGACATCCCAACCGACATCGATATCGGTGATCTTGTACCCTTGCTTTTGGAGGGCACTGCTGATGGCCCGGCCACTCCGGAGAGAGATCTCCCTTTCTTTGGACATCCCCCCCATCAACACGGCCACTTTTTTATCTTTAAAATTCACTTTAAGTCTTCCCCCACGATCTTCACCTCCGGTTCGAGGAGGATGTTAAATT
>JAUSKE010000099.1 GCA_030649435.1 Deltaproteobacteria bacterium | reverse complement strand
CACGGTCCGATAAAGAGGGTAGATAGGAGAAAAATATGATTACTGCCATTGATCCTTCAAAGTTGAGTCGTGAGGCCCGTGAGGTCGAAACCTCCGGTACTAAATCAGACACTTTTGCGCTGCTCATGGCTTCTTCAGCGCCAACCAGCGGTGCGGCATTAAGTGTTGCCGGTCAGGACAAGAGTGCCGCCGTGACGAGCGCTGCAGTCAGCGGCGTTGCTGGCGCTTCCTCAACGAATGGTTATATGACCCCCTTTGGTGGTCCGGGCGTCATTCCGCCGGGGGGTGTTTCTGTCCCTGGTGGCAGTGGCGTTTTGCCTCCAGGTACGAATGCCTCTCTCTTGGGGGGTGGTAGCGGTGATCTGTCCTATCTTCAAAATATCGATATTATCGGCCGGATGCGAGACACCAACATGCAGATGCTTGTCTTGCAGACCGATGTTCAGAATGTGAGCCGCGAATTTACGGTTCTTTCCAACGTTGTTAAAAGCAAGTTTGACACAGAGATGACTGCGGCTAGAAATATCCGGGTCTCGTAAAGTTGAGGTGTAGGGGTCGGTTCAAACCGGCCCCTACCTTATGTTTATGGTTCCTATCGAAAGAGACGATTTGGTGGTGATGATGGAGACGGGCTACATCTATCTCGGGATGGGCCGGTTTGCCGAGGCGAAGGAGGTTTTTGAAGGGGTCTCAATTTTGGCCCCAGAGAGTGATGTCCCGTGGGTCGCCATGGGGAGCGTCTCATTCGCTCAGGGAAAATTTGATCAGGCGATCCAATGTTACAAGAAGGCGCTCGGTCTTAAAAAGGATAGCCCCTTTGCCCACTCGTTTATGGGAGAGGTGCTCTTTTTTAAGGGGCAAAAGGAAGAGGCGATCCAAGAGTTGAAAAAGGCGACGAGTTTAGATCCTGAGGGGAAATCAGGGGGTTTTGCGCATGCCCTTTTGGAGGCGATTGAAAAAGGTTTTCAGCCCTCCTTCAAACCGGAGGCGATGCCACGCAGCCTATAAGGGTGGTTCACCCAAGGGGGATCGTTTTGAAAGATGGTTTCTTATGCAACGTCTATTTCTCATCGGTGGTTTGATTCTGGTTCTCCTGACCGGTTGTGGAGAGGTTGACCTCCACCATAATCTCGACGAGATTGATGCCGATGAGATCCTCGTTTTGCTTCAAAAAAACGGTATCAGCGCCAAAAAAGAAAAAGAGGTTTCAGGTCAGGATGTGAGCTGGAAGATTACGGTTCCCGGCACAACGGTAGCCGAGGCAAGAAGGCTCCTGGTTCAAAACAATTTCCCTCGTCGTCGGGAGCTGGGCCTTTCAGGAGTTTATAAGGAAAAAGGATTAGTGCCGACGCCGGATGAGCAGAAGGCCCGTTTCCTCCTGGCCCTGAAAGGGGAGATTATCAATTCGCTGCGCAAGGTTCCGGGTGTTGTTGATTCCGATGTTGTTTTGAATCTCCCTACTGAAAACGAGTTTTCACTCCTCGAGACGGATAAAAAGAAACCGACCGCCTCGGTGATTGTGAGAACCCAGCCGGACGATCATGGGCCAGCTTTTACAGAGGAGAAGATCCAACGTTTTGTGGCGAATGCGATCCCTAACATGAACCCGAATGATGTGACGGTCATTATCAGTCGGGCCCCATCACCGGAAGCGGCTATGGCTGCTGGTTGGCTGGGTGGACCGTCGAAGCAAGGACTAACGATGCCCTCGGAAGCAGTTACTGAAGGGGGCTGGGCCAGTATCGCTGGTTTAAAAATGGATAGTCCTTCTGCAGCCAGGTTCAAGGTTTATGCCTTGATGGCGCTTTCAGGGCTGATGATTCTTTCGCTCGCCTTGATTGTGAACGTGGTTAGGGTGAATCGGTTTAAACAGAAGGCTCAAAGTGCTGCAGTGACGGCTGTTCCTCTTACCTCAGGGAGAGAGGGACAAGGATTTCTGCCTGGAGGAAGTGGGGGTGGGCAGAAGGTGGCGTCAAACAGTCGACAGGCGGCGAAACTAGGGTAGGTGTTTGAGACGATAATAGGTTTGTGAGGGCTCTATGAACTTTAATGGTGTTGACCCGAATCGAGTCAAATTTGAATCCAAGGTGTATGATCTTTCTCCCCCTCCTCCTCGAAAAGGGTTCTTTGGTAGTTTCTTTCGTGGGCTAGGGGCGATTGCGAGTCCTGTTGGTTTTGCGGCAGCTCCTTTCTTCCCCCCCGCGGCCATTGCCGGTTTTGCAGGGGCCGGGATGTATACGATGGGGGCCCATGCCCAGCAAAAACATATGGAGAAACAGGTATTGCAAAATAACCCCCCTCAGCCGATGGCCCCGGTCTACCCTGGTTTTTCTCCGGCTGGTTACAGTGGCTCTGGTTATATCGCCCGACCGGCGGGTGGCGTTCAAGCCCCAGTCGCTGGTGCTGTTGACACCGAGGCGATGTCTGTTCTAAACCTCAAGCAGGAAACGATGAATGTGATGGCCCAAAACCCTGATGGGAGGAGCCGATGAGGATCCCCAATCCTGGATTTACCGTCATTGAGGGAGGAAGGGTTTACGGAACACCTCAACCTTCTTCCGTCGTTGGTAGTCCATCACCCAGTGCCCCAGTGGATGGTGCTGATGCCGCTGCGAAGTTGCGGACCCTTCAGGAGAGGGGCAGTGGTGGTGTGATCCAAATTGCTTCAAGAGATCCGGAGTTTTTGAAATTTCTCCAGGATGAGGCGGAGTTCATGCAAGCCGCCTCGGCAGGAGAAGCACCAGGATTGGACCGGATGGCTAACCAACTCGCAAGCGCCGCCTTTGTCGCCCGTACCCTCGAAGAGGGGGGGCTTTCAATATAGGGTAGGGAGTCCAGACCCCAAAAGAGTCGTCTCTTCACACCTCGGTTCCCAAAAAGGGCCAATCGGCTCATAAAATAGTTAATAATAATAGTTAGTTATTCGTTTTTTGGGATGCCCAGTCTTGGCATGAATTCTGCAATATCATCTGCTAGGAGGGAGAATATGATCCAAAAATCTGAGACGGCTACGGAAAAGAAAGGGGCGGATGTGAGGCCTCTCTCTAAGAAGGAGCAAAAGGATTTGGAGACGCGGGACCAGTTGATCGAGCAGTATCTTCCTTACGCCTCTTTTATTGCTGGGCGTGTGATCAAGACTCTCTCTTCCTCGGTCGATTTTGAAGATGTCATGTGTAATGCGCGGCTCGGTCTTCTCGAGGCGGCCAAGCGTTTTGATCCCTCCTTGAATGTTGATTTTAAGACCTTTGCCTATTACCGGATTAAAGGGGCCATCTATGACGGTTTGCGAAAAAGCGGGTGGATCCCCCGTTCTCTTTACGCCAAAATCAAGTTTGAACAGGCCTCTAACGAATACCTCCAGTACATGACGGAGAAAGTTGCCGCCGGTGGTAAGCCGCTTCCCGAAGAAGAGGTCGGTGAGATGTACGAGACGATCAATTCTCTCGCCTCTATCTACGTGATCTCGCTCGATGCCTCGGAAGACATGGATATCGAGGATAAGAAGGCGCAAGACATTGAACAGAGCGCTGAGTTCCAACAGGTTAAGAGACATATGAAGGAAGCGATTGAGTCTCTGCCGGAAAAGGAGCGGCGTTTGATCAAGATGTATTATTTTCAAAACAAGACTTTAAAGGAATCAGGCGAGAAGATCGGGCTCTCAAAGTCATGGACCTCCCGTCTTCATGCACGTGCCTTGGAACTCCTGTACCGCAGGATTAATCTGAAACTTCGAACGGATAAGAAAACACCATCCGCCAAGGGTGATTCACCCAAGGGTGACTTACCCAAGAGTGGTTTAGCGGATGAGGTTTTATCTAGAATGGCTCAAGGGGGGAAGGGTTAAATGGAAGGTCTCGATAAAACAACGAGTGTTGCGACTCAAGGCTTGAGTGAAGTCCTTGATAAGACAATGCCCAAGGGTGATTTACCCAAGTCTTCCGAGACCGCTGGTAGCCCGTCTGGGAAAGATGTCCTCCTTTTCTCCCAGGTGTTAGAGGCCAACCAGAAGATTTCACCGGAACTGATCCAGAGTTTGGGAATTGGTCAAGAAACGATCCCAACAATCAAATCAGCCGCGGCTACAGATGTTCAGGTTGATCCCAAGGGGTTTACGGATCACAAGATTGAAACTAAAGATAAGATAGCGGATATCCTGTCTGACGTGAACCGGGGACAGCTCCAGATGGATGGGATTATGGAAGTGGCTCTTTCGGGACGTCATTTTTCACCGCCAGAGCTTCTGGCCATGCAGGCTGGTGTTTATCAAATTGCTCAGGAGATGGAATTGGCGAGCAAGGTTTTTGAACAGGTGAACAATGCTCACCGAACAATCTGGAACACGAACTTTCAGGGTTAAACTAAGAGGAAATAATGTCGCTCTCAGAATCACAATTATACTTGGCCTGTTTGGCCTACCAGAAGGAAGGGGAAAAGGCGGTCGATCTTTTCAACTTTCTGTCTGAAAAGTCCCGCTCTCTCGTGGCCGGGGAAGTTCAGGGCTGGCTTCGTTCTGGCAATCCGGTTCGGATGGATCAGATTTTGAGAGAGAAAACTCTTTTGCATCCCAAAAAGTCGACTTCGTTTCTTAAAGAAATTCACCCTGGTTGGATCCTTGAGAAACTTAAGGGAGAGTCCCCTCGGTTTTTGGGCCTCGTTTGTCGGTATTTGCCTGGAGACAAGGCTCGGTATCTTCTCGATCATGTAACACCTGAGGTCAAAGAAGCTCTCTTAAAAATGGACCAGAGGCTGATCCCTGATGGTTTGGCGGAGAGAGTCCGGGATCTTGTTGAAAAACGGTTTTCCTCTTTTATCCCAGAAAAAAAAGCACGGTTTTCTTTTCAACACCTAGTGACGGTTTCAGGTCAGGATCTCGAACTTCTTTTTAGGGATCTTGGTCTAGAACAATGTCGCAAACTTTTTCAGGGGAGCTCTTCAAAGGCGTTAGCTGTTTTACTTTCACGATTGCCTGCCGAGGAGACAAGAGAGCTGAAAGAACGACTCCGAACAGGCAAGGCAGTTGATGCGGAGAGCCGGCGCCAGGCTCAATTGGCGATTATGTCCCTTCCCTTGGAATCATCAGAGCCGGAGGATTTCTTTATGGAGGTTGGTTTTTCCGTCTTTGCGATGGCTGTTTCCAAAGAAGAGTTCGTCTGGTGTGAGGCCTTGATTCAGAAGTTATCCCCCCGCAAAGGGTATCTTTTAAAGAGGGTTATTCAGGAGGCTCAAGCCGCCGGGGCAACCGAAGAGAAGGTTCATTACCAAAACCATATTCTCTCGCGACTGCGTCAGATGGTTCAGAAGGGGACTGTGTCACGTTACTGGAAAAATTCATCCGAAATGGAAGTCACCAGATTCCTTAAGGAGGAAATGATATGAGCAAAGTGATTAAGAATGGAGAGATCGGTAGGGAAGTAGGTCTTGTCGGGGCGGTGGATCTTGAAGCCAGCGGGACGTCGAGCCTTAAGGACGATCTTCTCCAATTCGGGTCTGTCCTGAAAAATGGAGTTTTGGAATCCCAATCCCAGGGAGAGAAAATCCTTGCGACGGCAAAAGTTGAAGCGATGCGGATTAAGGGGCAGGTTGAAGCGGTCCTCGCTCAGGCCGAACAGACTTATGAATCGGAGAAGAAAAGGGGCTTTGAAGAGGGGGTCCAAGAAGGGTTGGCCCAGATGACCGAAACCTTGGTCAAAGCCGAGGCCGAACGTGAAAAAATGCTCTCGCAGTCTGAGGAAGAAATTGTTACACTAGTCAACGCAATTGTGCATAAGGTCCTCGGGAGGGAAATCGAACGGGGGGCCGTCGTGGATGTGGCCCGTCAGGCGGTTTCTCAGATTGTGGGGCAACGGATTGTCATCCGGGTCCATCCGAGCGATCTTAAGTTTTTGAGACAAAGGGAGAAGGAACTGATGAGTCTTCTTGATCGAACCCAGTCGTTGAATTTCAGAGAGGATCCCCTCATTGCTGAAGGGGGATGTGTTGTCGATTCCGAGCTGGGAACGATTGATGCCCAACTTCCCTATCAGCTCTCTGCCATCAAGAAGGCGCTCGGTTTATAAGTCTCCTTAAAAGGAGTGCCGTGTCTGTTATCGATTTTAGCAAATTTCATAAGGATCTCTCTCAAGTCTCCTCATTCCAGGTGAAGGGGCGGGTGACGGAGTTGATTGGCCTTGTCGCTCGTGCCGTTGTTCCAGGTGTCCGGGTGGGTGAGCTCTGTTTCATCGAGACCCAAAGAGGTAAAGAGGCGATCAAGGCGGAGGTCGTTGGATTCAAGGAAAATGAAGTTTTGCTCATGCCGCTGGGGCATCTCGAGGGGATTGCCCCCGGAAGTGCCGTTTTGCCAACCGGTAATGTTCTGACCGTCAAGGTTGGGCCGCAGCTTCTCGGACGGATCTTGAATGGTCTCGGTGATCCTTTGGATGAAGAGACGAAAGGCCCTCTCGTTTGCGATACGGAGTACCCCGTTTATCAGGAGCCCCCCGACCCCTTAAAGAGACGCCGAGTCACAGAGCCCCTGTCACTTGGGATCAAGGCGATTGATGCTGTCCTCACCTGCGGTGAGGGGCAGAGGATTGGTCTCTTTGCGGCGGCGGGTATCGGGAAAAGCACGCTGATCGGGATGATCGCCCGAAATACGAAAGCAGATATCAATGTCATTGGCCTGATCGGAGAGCGGGGGCGTGAGGTGCGCGATTTTCTCGAAAACGATCTTGGTGAAGAGGGGCTTGCCCGTTCAGTTGTCATTGTTTCGACCTCCGATCAGCCGTCTCTCGTGCGATCGAAGGCGGCTTACGTGGCGACCGCCGTTGCCGAATATTTTCGGGACCAGGGAAAGAGTGTTTTTTTGATGATGGATTCTGTGACCCGTTTTGCTCGTGCATTGAGGGAAATCGGTCTTGCCGTCGGTGAGCCACCGGCCCGTCAAGGGTACACACCATCTGTTTTCTCAACCTTGCCTAAACTCTTAGAACGCTCCGGGAATTCGGATAAAGGTTCCATCACGGCGTTTTATACCGTTCTTGTGGCAGGTGACGATATGAACGAGCCGGTGGCGGATGAGACCCGTTCGATTCTCGATGGGCATATTATCCTCTCCCGTGAGTTGGCGAACCGTGGTCAGTACCCGGCCATCGATATTTCGGAGTCGATCAGTCGTGTGATGAGCAGCATTGTTCCCCCGGAGCAACTGGAGGCGGCCAGAAAGTTGAAAGAAGTTGTGGCGGCCTACGAAAAAGAAAGAGACCTCATTTTAATTGGTGCTTATGAATCGGGAAGCGACCCAAGGGTTGACTATGCGATCGAGAAGATCGAAGAGGTAAATAATTTTCTCAAACAGCCGATCGATGAAAAAATAGACCTGGAAGAATCGGTTTCCCAGCTTCAGGGGATCTTTGGCTAAGCGATGGCCACCAAGGTTCGATATAGACTGCAGCCGCTTCTTGAGATCAAGGCGCGCCATAAAAAGCGGGCTGAAATCGCGTTGGCCAAGGCACTTGGAAAGCTAGAACAAGAGAAAAAGAAGCTGGAACGGTTGAAGGAGGAAAAAAAAGAGATCCAGAGCAAAAGAAAAGAATATCGGGGGAAGCTTCATCAACGTGTTGCTTCTGGCGTGAGCGTCGTCAAAGACTCTCACTCCCATATCAATTATTTGCGGAGGCTTGAGGAGGAAGAAAAGGAAAAAGAAAAAGAGATTGAGATGCAGAAGGAAGTTCTGGTGATGGCAGAGACGGCAGTCAAAAGGGCGCGCCGTGATTATGTGGATGCCGCCAAGGAGTTACAAGTGATGGAGAAACATAAAGAGCTTTGGAAGAAGAAGGTTCAGAAGGAGCTTGATGTTAAAATCGAACGGGAAATGGACGACATTGGCAACCTACTCTATCAGCATCAGCGGGGGAATCAGTGAGTCGTATTGATAACAGAGATAATCCGGTCCTTCGTGACCAGAGAAAGATTGATCTTTCTCGGTCCACCCAACGGACTGATACGGCAAAGCCGGTGAAGAACCCCTTTGAGACTGTGCTGAGTGAGACGAAGAGCCGGTTGTCGCCGGATCCCCAGTCACCCGAATCAAATCTTGAGGGGGCGAAGAGAGGGGCAACGGAACAGGCGGTGCGAGAAACAACTCGGGAGCACGAAGGAAAGGATCAGGAAAAGAAATTCAAGGAGCGGGAGCGGCAGGTTGAAGAAAAGAAGAGTGATCACTCCGGTGATACGAAAGGGGTGAAAGCCAAGATCGCTGAGAAAAAAGTTATTGCCCGTTCGGCCCTGACTGGTCGGTCCCAAAAAGATACAACGGGTGGTGGACGAGAATCGATGACCCAGGGAGACAAAAAGGGAAAATCTTTTGGAGAAGTCATGAGCCGGAGTCTTCTCAAAAAGTCGGCGACAACGAAAGGGGAGACTGTGGCAGCTTCCTCTCCCTTTAAAACAAAAATGGCCGAGGGGTTAACCGCCAAGGCTCCAAGCGCAGCGACGGTGCTTTCGAAGGCGGTCATGGACCAGATCGTTCAGTATGTCCGGATCATGATCAAGCCTGGGGGGCAAAAGGAGATGGAGGTGGCACTTCATCAGAAAATATTCCGTGGCCTCAAGGTCAGGGTTTCCTCCACAGGTGGCAAGGTCAAGGCAACACTGGTGACCTCTTCATCAGAGGATCGCAAGGTTTTTGAGTCAAACCGGCAGGCGTTGCATCAGTCTCTGGCCGAAAAAGGGATTGAAGTTGAAACGATTGATGTTATAATGACTTCCACCAGTTAGACCGGTTTTTCAAGGGGGGGACTTTCTTTGAGTGCTTCAACCGTGGGTGTCATACCCTTTCCGTTCGAAACTCTTCCCAAGCTGACACGTCAGGGAGTCAAGCTGCTTGAGGCTCTTTCACGGGCCGTTCCCCGATTTTATCCTTCTTCGGGGTTTAAAGAATCGATGGAACAGTTTTTTCTGGAGCATTTAGGGCTTCCCGCCTCTATTGGCGTTGGGACGGTTTCCCTGTTGTCTTACAAAGAGGTTCTCCAACACCTCCATAAGAAAAATATTTTTGCTGTTTTGTCCCTGCCTCCGGTGACCGGCACCGGTTTTCTGGAGATTGATTCTCGCCTGGCCCAAGTGGCTATCGATCACCTTTTGGGGGGGAGTGGACAGATTGAGGTGACCGACAAGTCGCCGACAGAACTGGACCAAGGGGTGTTGTCCTACCTCGTCCTCAAGATTATTTCCTTTCTCTATGAAACCTCAGGCAAAAGCCCACAGGCCCATTTCCGTTTCGAAGAATTTGCTGAAAAAGAAGCGCTAGACTCTTTTTGTAAAGCGGATGAGGTGGTTCCTTTTATCTCGTTTCATGTCACTGTGGGAGAAGTGGACGGTTATGCCCGTCTTGTCCTTCCACCAAACTTTGTCCAAAAGCTGGCAGAAGCGGATCCCATCCTGAATCAGCGTCAGGAACAAGCGATGCTTGAACGGATGGCCCGGCTTGATTTTTTACCGACCACTCTCTGGCTGGAAGTCGGCCAGATGACGATCAGTCCCAACGAAATGGCCAATCTTGAAAAGGGAGATGTTGTTCTTTTTGATGAAACTCAAGTTCATTGGACTCCCGAGAAGACGCCGGGAGGGACGACCCTTCTTCGTGTGGGGACAGGAAAATCTGTTGGCATGGTGGCCCCAATTGTGGCGACCCCTCCGGCAGGTCACGGTGGTAAATTAGCGGTGAGGGTAGAAAAGATCCTGGAGGCTTATGGTTAAGAAAACAGACGATCCGTATCTTTCGGAATTAGAATCTTCGATGGAAGAGTTGGACAAAGAATTTCTCGAGGAGGCGACTTCGGTGGATATCCCTGAGGAGCCAACGGTTCCTTCTACACCCAAGGCCAAGACGCATGCACCGGTTTCCAAGGAGGCGCTGACGTTGTCGCCCGACGTTCCTATCAGTCTCGTTGCGGTGATGGCAAGGAAGGCCATCACCATGAAGGACCTGCTCAATCTTCAACTGGGACAGGTTGTTGAGTTTGACAAGAGTCCCACCGATGCCGTTGATGTCGTTGTCGGTGGCAAGGTGATTGCCAAGGCGGAGTTGGTTCAGGTAGAGGGAAAACTGGGAATCCGAATCCTCAAGGTGATTTAATATGGAAACTTTACCGATGGTCACATCGCCGCTCCAGTTTGGATGGATGTTTGTAAAGATGATCAGCGTCTTGGCGATTTTGGTGATCATCCTTCTCCTGGTGGGTCGGTATCTGCTGCCCCGTCTGGGGAGAGGACGATGGGCCATAGGTCAGAAGGGAAAACTCATTTCGGTGGTCGACCGTTTTGCCCTGGAACCCCGAAAAAATGTTTATCTCCTGAAGGTTGCCAAAAAGTATATTCTGGTCGGGACGGGTGATCATTCAGTCCATGCCTTAACGGAACTTGCAAAAGAAGATGTGGAATAAGATTTTTGGATTTCTATTTCTGCTCAGCCTGCCGGCGAGTGCTGCTCTGGCACAATCAACGGCAGTCCTCGATCAATCAGTGACCCAGCAGGCGGTGGCCCGCCCGGTCTTGCTTCTTCTTGTCCTTGCCGGACTCTCGCTAGTTCCTTTTGTCGTCATGATGACCACTTCTTTCGTCAAGATTGCAGTGGTTTTAGCCCTTGTTCGTAATGCCTTGGGAACGCAACAGATCCCACCGAATCCAATCGTGACCGGTCTTGCGATGATTCTGACCATTTACATTATGATCCCTGTGGGGCAGCAGATTTACCAGGAGAATTCCGACATTATCCATAAGGGGACCACGCAGCCGATCATGTCGGAGGCGTCCGTGAATGTTCTTCTGGAAGGGGTCAAAAAGGCGAAAGAGCCAATTCGTGAATTTTTATTCAAACATGCGCACGAAAAGGAGAGGGCTCTCTTTTTCGGTCTCTCGAAAAAAATGAGACCGGCTCAGTTTCGTGAAGAGGTAGGAGACAAGGACTTTATCATCCTGATCCCGGCCTTTGTGATTTCGGAACTGACAGAGGCGTTCCAGATCGGTTTCATTATTTTTATCCCATTTTTAGTCATCGATATGGTGGTGACGAATGTTCTGTTGTCGCTTGGGATGTTTCAGATTTCGCCGATCACCGTTTCATTGCCATTTAAATTACTGCTCTTTGTGCTTGTTGATGGTTGGCATTTGATCGCCAAAGGGCTGATCATGAGCTACATGTAAGGGGGTTATGGAATCCTACGCGATAGCGATTGCGAAGCAGGCCCTTTATCTGACGTTGATCCTCTCTGCCCCGCCGGTCATGGCAGCGATGGGGATCGGCCTTGTCATTAGTCTTATTCAGGCAACCACCCAGGTCCACGAACAGACATTGACCTTTGTCCCCAAGCTGGTGGCGGTGATGGTGACGATTGCCATCTTCGGCCCCTGGGCCCTCTTTCAATTAGTGGCGTTTGCCAATTCCCTTTTAGAATCGATCCCGGTGTACGTGAAGTAAAAATTCGTCATGAACGAACTCAATCACCAACTCGGCATCCACGTCGACTGGGGTTTCATGATGACCTTTGGCAGTCTCATCATGGCACGCCTGACCATGGTGACGCTCACAATCCCTTTTGTGACTGGCAAACCAGCCCCGGGACAGATCAAGGTAGGACTCGCAGTGGCACTGATGATTTTTCTCTACCCTTTTTTGGCGCCGGCCAATATGGGTCATCTTCCGACGGATCCTTTCACGTTGACGCTCCTTTATTTAAAAGAGGCTTTTTACGGCATCCTGATCGGCTTTGCCGCCAGTGTTGTCTTTCATGGTTTCGAGGCTGCGGGGAGTGTGATCGATAGCCAGCGTGGTGCAGCGCAGGCACGGCTCTTGATCCCCCAGCTGGGGGAACAGAGTTCCCTCTTTGGTGTCTTCAATCTTCAGTTGGGGATCGTTCTTTTTCTGTCACTGAACGGGCACATTTTTTTCTTTAAGGCGTTGATGGAGAGTTACCAGCTCTTGCCGATTTTAGAATTCCCCAAGGCGCAGCCTGATTTTTTAGCGATGGCGGATCAGGTGATCCGGCTGACCGGTCAGGTGCTGGTGATTGCCGCCTCTTTTTCGGCGCCGGTGATGTTGGCCATTTTTATTGCCGATCTGATCTTGGGGATCATGAACCGGATCGCCCCGGCGATCAATGTGTGGGAAATGGGGTTTACGATCCGTGGCTACCTTGGCATTTTGATCCTCTTCCTTTCCATGGGCATCCTCGCCCACGAGATGGAAAAGTATTCCCTTGGTATGGTGACTGATGTCGATCGGATTCTTAGGTTTCTGACGGTCTCAAAAGAGACGGGCTAACTCTGTTGGTGTAGTACCCGCGACATTTCCCAAGCGAGTTGTTGGGCAACTGACTTGACATCATCACTCGTCTGCAACTTGGATTTGGGCACGACGACCGTGGCTTGGTGGGTTATGTCTGAGTCTTCTGCCTCAACATAGTTGAGTGTAAAGATAAGCTCGTTGCTGCCACCTATCTTCTCGACTGTTCCGTAAAACCCTGCCTTAGAGGATGCAACAGTTGCAATTTCAGCGGTGAGCGTCGTGCTAGAAAGGGATGCCCTGTCTGCATTAAACCGGTCGGTATTCACCGTTTCCCACAGATCTGGCTGATGAATGGTCAAGCCCTCATCACGCATTTCGCTCGCCAAAAAGATGTTCAAGGCGTCCAGTTGTTCCCTTTTAAGGATCTCACTTTTAGCATCCATGAATCCCACGAAAGATAACGGCTCGCGGGATATTCCCCTTTGGAACTGAAGTTTGGCTAAGGCTCTTTTGACAGCAAGACCGTCACAATCATCACAGAGATCGAGAGATCTTCTGTAACTCGCTTCTGCCGCTTCCACATTGTGTAACTGACGATAAAGATCACCAACTTTAAGAGGGTAGGAGTAATCGCTTGGCTCTAATTCCATTAGGTGTTCGTAATAGACAACGGCATCGACCAACCGACCCTCTCGCTCCGCCTGGGCAGCGGCGTTTTTGTAGAAAAGAGGCAGAAATTTTCCGCCTTGATATTTTTTGATGGCATCCGTGGCACGGGGATCACCGATTCTTGCTAAGGTAATAATAGCAAAATTCTTAGGAGAATCTTTATCTTTTAACGTCTGATCTTTGGCAATGTTCAGTAAGGGAATTACCGCTTCTTCTACAGCTAGATCTCCTAAAATACTTGTTGCTTCCCAACGAGTAGGAAAATTTGGAGTAGCTCTATTTACGGCAATTTCAATGAGTTTAGCAAAGGCTCTTTTGTCACCTAATCTTCCTAGCGCCAATGCAGCTTGTACTTGTACATTGTCCGAGGGATGGTTTAAGAAGGGAAACAGATTATCTCTGACCCGTGTATCACCTATAAACCCTAATGCTGTGACGACTGCAGTTTGTACGGATTCGTTTCCATGGTTCAAAAAAGGTAGTAATGGAGTCACAGCTCTTTTGTCATCTAATGTTCCTAGAGCTTCAATTACTTTTACTAAGACGGAATCAGTTTCCTCTAGGGATAACCGGTTCATGAGAGGATTAACGGCTCTTTGATCGCCAAGTCTACCTAAGGCGTTTGCCGAGAACTCTCTTACTGAATGATGACTATCCTTCAAGCGAGGGATAATCAGATCAACAGCCCTGCTAGCACCAGTTCTACCTAATGCTGAAACAGCATGAGCCCTGACATCGTGATCCCTATCACGGAGCAAAGGGATGAGAGGCTCCGCCGCTGACTTGGGGATAGATCCAAAAATATACTTGAGTCTTAACTTAAATAAAGATTCGTTTCTTTCATTTCGATCAGGACTTCGCAATCCTTGAATTATTAGGTCTAGCTCGGTTTCTTCTGCGGCTCTATCAACTACAACCGATTTTGGTGGCCAGGCACTTGTGTCTGAACTTTCTCTTTCTTCACCCGCCGGAACAAATTCATCCGCAGCTCCCTCAACAGGTTCTGGCGTCGGAAGTGGTGTTGGTAGCGGCGCGCTAACAACAGCGGCCTGAATGAAGTTTAAAAATGCGGATTGAACTCCCATAGTGACCCCCTTTTCTGGAGGCTTCTTCGGGGAAGTTTTTGAAAGGTTGCTGCCTTTTTAGTTTGCTATAATTAATAATGTTATTATATAACTAATAATACTTATATATAATTATGTATCTATATAATGCAATAAATATTCACTCCACGCACAACTTGGCCTGCCAGGAGTGCGATAACTTCAGTAGGGAGAAGGGTGTAAGTTATGGGTAAAGTAAACGTTATCATTGAGGCTAATGGTGTTGGTGCCCAGCTGATGGAAGCCATCGATGTTGATGCTGATCCTAGGATCAACGACTTCGAGGCTTTTGAGATTGACCAGTTAATTTCCAGATTTCTTCAAGAAAATGGGATCGATAGTATGAGTGGCGCCGATATCTCCGTTAGTGTTGGAGGTACGAACCGAGATGCCATGGCCATCCATAATGCGGCCCAGAAATTTAATGCAACACCTCTTCGCCAACGGCAGGCTCTCGCGGCAAAAACGCTTGGAGTATCTTTGCCATCCCCTCCGGCTGCTCGTCGTTCAGGAGCTTCGCCAGCCGCCCCACGCTCTTCAGGTCGTTCACAAATCTTCAATGCTGAAACAGGGGCTCCCATTACCGTGGCTGGTCTTGATTCACTGAAGTTTGATACAGACGCTGCGCTGAGTGACGTA
>JAUSKE010000079.1 GCA_030649435.1 Deltaproteobacteria bacterium | reverse complement strand
CTTTGGGAAGTTGGGCCATGATCGCCGAAACCTTGTCTTCTTTTTGAGATACTTTCTCTCCTTCTTGTTGACTTGGCCCACCAACACCTCTTTTGAGAGAGGCGATCATTTTGTTGAGCGCCTTGCCTCGATGAAACAATTCTTTTCCAAGTTCATTTCTATGAAAGAAAAAAAATAGGAATGCCATAGCGCCGATTGATAAGAGGCCGATGAAGAGCTTTTTATTTTTCATAATCTAAATCTCGGATCGACGTAGAACTGCAAGTCTAATTGGATATTTCCAGATCCCTTTGCATATTCCCTTATCAGGGGAGAGCAATTCGCACACTCCCCATAGATCCAAGAAAGAAAGGAGACCCCCGTCCCGTAGGCCCCATTGGAATCCCAAGAATAATCACAAGCGCCACTGCTATTGCCACTGCCATCGTGGCAATTGACATGAGAGGTGTGCGAATAAATATGCCATGACTCATGGACAAGAACCGTTGCCCGGTCAACGAGCGACTGGCTAAAAATAAGTTTCTTTGCAAGGGTGGTGACATCATCCGAGAACCAACCACCCCGAGACATCCGTGCTAAACTATCCCATTCACACTGATTTTTAGGATTTGTTTCGTCAATGGGAGTCCCAGCAAATTGGTAGAAGTAGTCATTTGAGATCCTCTCTCCCGGTGTCACTTCGAGATTATTATTCTCCCATTGCCGGGATTTCAAAAAATGGATTGCGTTGAGGAGCCTTTTGAGGGCGTTTCGACTCTGATAATAAGCATATTGCGGTGTGAGATTGTTCCACTTGTCATAATCGGCGCCAAATTTATCGATATAATCGTTGGTGGTGGTTAGTCCAAAGCTTACCGGATGTTGTTCATCAAACCCATTCACGGCGTATCGACAACCCTGGCTGTCCTCGATCTCCGTTGATCCACGAGATTCCATCGGTGCCTCACAATGTTGAGTCGTATAGGCATTCTTATAGTGGACACCGATTTGACTTCCATTTGGAGAAATTTCAGGACAGCTCCAGCTGACATCAAGGTCAAAACTATAGGATCCTATCGCTCGACACTCGGCCTTCCCCTCCATAGGAAGCTTTGCATCGTCCGGGTCCGGCCAGTGGCCACTCCATCCCTGACAGACGTTGAGCAAGTTGTGATTCACATTGCCTGGGTGCCCCGTATATTTCCACGAAACCGTATTTGTTTGCCCCTCCCAGATAGTTGCGGGATCCGATTTTATTTCACATTGGGAGGCATTAGAACAGGGCAGCGAGTAACCGGCATTTTCCGAAACGGTAAATGTCTCCCCGTTTCCCTTTTCAAAGGTGAGATTGATCCCATCAATATGAACAGGATCCAATTCCTGATTCCATCCATACCAACCGTCGTAATCCATATTGAGTTCTATATTAAGCTTTGAAAAATCAACTGGAGGAGAAGTTGGCAAGGGGCGGTAGCGACAGTAGGGACTGTACTCGTTCTGGCAACCTTGATCTATCCAAGCCGATGGATTTTCGCCTCGCTTCGGGCGCTGTTGATTAACTTCCTCTTCACACCGCTCTCTGGATCCAGAGGTCCACCCACGACTGGCACGGCATCCGCTTTGCGCCAGTGGCCAAAAAAGATAATCTGGAAGATTCGCCTTCCATGAATCATAAGCTTCATTCGTCTCCAAGAAGTTATAAGTCAAGCCTTGCAAGGCCTCTCCTGCCGAATTTTGTGTTGCCAGTGGGAGTGAGATTGTCGGAGTTAATTGTAGATTTCCCTTCACCTGTCTCCCAAGAGAGCTGGTTTCCTTATTGCGCCGGAGGACCACGGTAATCCTGCTTATCCTTTCTTGGGGAGATGAAGTGGTGGAGATCTCCGGGTAGGGAACCCAGAGATTGGTCAATTCGACCGAACGCAACTCTCCATTGCTCAATTGATATGTCACTACCCCCCTTTCTATCCCAAGGGGATCACCCGCAGGAGTACTCGGCCCCTCGGTGTGGATCTCCACCAGTTCCATGTCCGAAACCGGAACCTGGGGCAGATCACATTGTGTCAGGGGACAGGTACCATCCCCGGGCTGTCCTTGGAGTTTCCAGTGAAAGGTCTGCCTTCTCTCACCACGTCTCGAAGTAAATCTTAGCCGAAGTCCCCCGTCATTTCGTCTTGTTAAATAACGGTACTGGTGTCGGCGATCAAGCGTGGGAAAACCCAGATAGAAATCTCCATTTGATTCTGCCTCGGTGGCATTCATGAGCCGGAGATCCAACCAAACCTCCTCGACATAGAGTCCCTCCTTCTGGGACTTATTGGCTACTTGGCTCGATTCAATCCCATTGGGACGCGGCTGATTATTCCCCAAGGTGAGGTTGATTCCTTGGCCGGGATTCAATTGGGCCAATGCTGGGGAAACAAAGAAGGAGAAGAGCAGGAAGGAGACGAGAACGAGGGGTGATCGAAGAGGCATCGTACCGAACTAAAGGAGCAAAACTCATGCCAGATTTTCGAAAAGGGGCCACGTTCTATCTATCTGAAAGGTATACTAAAATTTTTAAATCCATTGGCTGAAAGCCCTCTTTTTGCTATCAAAATGAGAATTTGTTATCAAAATGAGAATGCCCGAACCAAGGGCTGACGCAATTTCGGTACTACTCGCGATGGGGAAAAGATGAGGAGAAAACAGTACCTGTACCGGTTCGCTGGTTCGATTCCGACAGGGGGCACAAAAGAACATTGAATCGCAAAAAAGGCATCGCTATTTTGTTTGTCCTCTTCCTTGCCCTGATTGGGGCATCGGTTTATCGACTGCTGAAGAAGAGTGGGTCCACTCCCGAATTAACACAAAGCATTGCTTTTTCCCTGGTCAAAGCTGCTTGGGGAGATTGTTCTTCTGTGGACTGCTCAAAGTTCTCAGTCTCTCTGGCTCAAGAGAGAGGGATTTGGATTCTAACGGCAACTTATGAAGGGCTTCGGGATGATTCTATCAGTGCTCTAAGGAAGAGAGCGCCAGCCTATTATAGCAATAACGCTTGGGTCCTCGGAGAAGCCATGACGACCCAACGCTGCTGGCCCGACCGTGGCCATCAAGATTTTTCAGAAGAACCTTGTTTTTGATAAAATGGAAATCGGTACCGGGTACCGTTCTCATTTTGAGTTTTAACGTTCATGAAAGTTTTTGCCAGCCCGTTCCTTCATGCCCGAAGTGAAAGAGGGAAGGGTGCAGGATCTCCGCCAGGATTTCGAGCGACTCGACCAGTCGTGGACCGGGTCGGTTGAAGTATTGATTCCCATCCGTTAAAAAGACATGGCTGTTTTTGACCGCCTTCAGTTTTTTCCATTCTTTTTTCTGAGTCAGTACCGGCATCTCCTCACGCGTTTTTTGAATGTCGTAACCGCAAGGAAGGACCACAATGACGTCTGGATCTTTTTTCACCAACTCTTCCCAGGTCATCCAGGGGGAATGTTTTCCAGCTTGGCCAAAAAGATTTGTCCCGCCGGCCATCTCCACCAGTTCCGGCATCCAGTTGCCAGCAGCCATCAGAGGGTCAATCCACTCGATGCAGGCGACCGTTGGTTTTTGTAGAGGCGGTTCGCGAACCGCCTCTACTTTGTTGGCAATAGCAGCCACCCGATTTTTGAGAGAAGTGATCAACTCTTCCGCGGTGTCAGAAGCCTTTAACGCCGCAGCTACTTTTCGGATGTCGCGCCAAAAATCGTCGAGGCAGTTTGTTTCTAGCGAAACGATTTGAGGATGCGAACTGACCAACTCACAGACCGCCTCCTCAACATCCTTTAGGCTAACGGCGCAGACCTCACACTGACTTTGGGTGAGGATGACATCCGGCCTGAGCTCGTTCAGTTTTTTGGCATCGACACGGTAGACGGAGAGCCCTTCTTGAAGGATCGCCTTCACCCGTTGGTCGATCTCATAACTGGTACCGTCAGTTTGAAATTTGGGGGCGGTGCAGACCGGAAGTTTTTTAACAGAGAGTGGAAAGTCACACTCGTGTGACCTCCCGACGAGCTGTTTTTCAAAACCGAGGGCCGCCGCAATTTCGGTACTGCTGGCAATGAGTGATACGATTAGGGTCATTTCAAATACAGCGTCAACAAGGTGATGATCAGAAGCGACGGCAGCAGATTCGCGAGACGAATTTTTTTGATATCCAAAATAGTCAAGCCGATCCCCATCACCAAAACACCACCGACGGCGGAAATCTGATTCATCAAAAGAGGGGAGGCGGTCATTTTAAACTGGGCTGCCAAGAGGGTGATCCCTCCCTGATAGAGCAGGATCGGGATGGATGAAAAAACAACACCAAGTCCGTAAGCAGCGCCGAAAGCGATTGCTGTAAATCCATCCAGTAGCGCTTTAGCATAGAGGACGGAAGGGTCTCCATTGATCCCTTCCTGGATTGAGCCAACGATGGCCATCGCCCCGACACCGTAAAGGATTGAGGTGATGGCGAACCCCTCGACAAAACGTTCGTGGGAGGATTTTATTTTTGATTTGATCATCTTACCCAGTTGTTCCAGGCGATCTTCCAATCGAAGCGCCTC
>JAUSKE010000042.1 GCA_030649435.1 Deltaproteobacteria bacterium | reverse complement strand
GATGGGGTTTCGACCATTCTTTATTCCCAGGCTTTTCGAACGCCGGAGGAGATCGCCGAATCCAGTTTTCAGGAGTTAGAACGGATCCCTGGTTTTTCCAAAAATCGTTTGGAAGAAATCCAGAAAGCGGCCAAGGAGTATGTGGAAAAGAAACGACAAGGGTTGATTGTGGAAGAAGAGGAACCAGAAGCCCCTGCTGTTGAGGTAGCACCTGCGGTCGAACCGCCCTCTGGCGAAGCTGAACCACCCTCGGGTGACACCCCATTGAGTGACCCACCCTTGACAAGTCCTCATGGAGGAGAGAAAGTTTAAAAAAGAGATGGAAACAAAAGAAGTCCTTGATGAAAAACGGGTAAAATCAACCGTTATCCGGCGGCGTGTGACCGTTGTTGAGGTTGCCAAGCCGGTAGTTCCCGAGGTGCCAGCAGTAGCCGCTCCTGCTGTGGAGAAGACTTCAACAGAGGCCACTGCCAAAGCGAGCGCAGCGAGTGCCGTTTCTCCAAATGCCGCCGAAAAGGCCGTTGTTTCGCCCCCTCCCAAGCTGACGCCCGCTCAAGAAGAGCTCGAGAAGGCGAAAACCAAGAAGGCCGCCCGCAAGAAATCAAAGGCAGAGCTTGAGATGGATCAGATTGCCCGGGCTGGGGGCTTGAAAAAGTTTGCCATCATTGAAACCACAGAGCCTGCTGAACCGGTGCAAAAACTGGAGTTGGAAAAGGTTGAGCCGGAGAAGCTGGAACGGGTCTTTCAACCGGTAAGGGGCCTGGGCCGCAACAAGAAGAAGCTTATCTCCAAAAAGGGTTTCAAGAAAACGGAACTGACGACGCCAAAGGCTGGCAAGCGGATAATCCGTGTCGAAGGGAATGTTACGGTTGGCGATCTGGCCAAGAGGATGAGCGCCAAGTTGGGGGATCTGATTAAAAAGCTGATCGACCTTGGTGTGGTGGCGACAGTCAACCAGGCTCTGGAGCATGATACCGCCGTTCTTGTGGCGCAGGATTTCGGTTATGAACTCGAAAACGTCGCTTTTGCCGAAGAGAGTTTGCTCACCGGGTCGGCCCAACAAACAACAAACAAAATTTCGCGTCCGCCGGTAGTGACCGTTATGGGGCATGTCGATCATGGCAAGACGACTCTTCTGGATGCCATCCGAAAGACTCAAGTGGCTGCTGGCGAGGCGGGTGGAATCACACAACATATCGGGGCTTATCAGGTGACGGTTTATCCGGAAGAGAAACCGTCATCCCGAGAGGATCGAGGGATCCCTCGGCAGGCTCGGGATGATCGTCCGCCTGAAGGGCGTACGATCACCTTTTTGGATACACCGGGCCATGAGGCGTTTACGGCGATGAGGGCCCGTGGGGCTCAGGTGACCGATATCGTCCTTGTTGTTGTCGCGGCGGACGATGGTGTGATGCCGCAGACCATCGAGGCGATCAATCATGCCAAGGCGGCGAAGGTCCCCATTATTGTGGTGGTGAATAAAATTGATAAGCCGGAAGCGAATCTCGAAAAAGCCCGCCGTAGCCTCATGGAACAGGCGCTTATTCCGGAGGATCTGGGAGGAGATACGATCTTTGTGAATGTCTCGGCGAAGAAGGGGACAGGGATCGACCAACTTCTTGAGATGATCCTTTTACAATCCGAGGTTTTGGAATTGCAATCAGACCCATCCCAAATGGCGAAGGGTTCGGTGGTGGAGGCGCTTTTGGATAAAGGGAGAGGGCCGGTCGTTACGGTCCTTGTCCAAGAAGGGACGCTGCATGTCGGGGACCCGATTGTGGCGGGGATTCATTACGGAAAAGTTCGGGCCTTGGTGAATGATAAGGGGGAGACTATTCGTGAGGCTGGCCCCTCGGTGCCGGTGAAAGTTCTTGGCCTGTCGGGCGTTCCGGGAGCCGGGGATCTCTTTCATTCAGTTTCAACCGAGGACGATGCGCGTGAGATCGCCTCCTATCGTGAGACGCGTCTCAAGGAACAGAAACGGGTTCAGGTCCCACGGGCAACGCTCGAAGAACTATTCAGCCAAGTTGAAAAGAGCGGTTCGGCAGAGCTTAAGGTGATTATCAAGTCTGATGTGCAAGGGTCGGCTGAGGCCGTGCGCGAAACACTTTCAAAATTATCCACCGACAAGGTTCGTTTGACCGTCATCCACAGCGCGGTCGGTGGTATTACTGAATCGGATGTGACGTTGGCCCAGGCTTCGAAGGCGATCATTATTGGTTTTGGTGTGCGTCCCGATACCAAGGCGAGGGCCTTAGCCGAGAATGAGGCGATTGAAATCAAGACCTATTCCATTATTTATGAGGTGATTGACGATGTGAGAAAGGCGATGGAAGGGCTTTTGGCCCCGACCTTCAAGGAAACCTATTTGGGGCGTGCCGAGGTCCGGCAGGTCTTTACTGTTTCAAAGATTGGAGCGGTTGCCGGCTGTTCGGTCGTCGACGGCAAAATTATCCGGAGTGCGGAGGTCCGGCTCCTTCGTGACGGGCAGGTTCTTTTTCAAGGGAAGATCAACTCCCTCAAACGATTCAAGGATGATGCTCGCGAAGTCACACAGGGGCTCGAATGCGGCCTCGGGATTGAAAAATATAATGATCTGAAAGTTGGCGACCTGATTGAGGCCTTCTCTCTGGAAAGGGTTGCCGGAGTACTGTAGGGGCACGGCGTCGACGTGCCCAGGGCATGTCACCGCCATGCCCCTACGAAATTTCATATGCCAATTCCTCACCGCACAGAACGATTGGCCGATACTCTTCTCAAAGAGGCGGCAAGCCTGATCCTCTTCGAGGCTCAGGATGAACGGATTAAACGGATAACGCTCACCCGCGCAACCCTGACAAAAGATTTAAGGCTCCTTCGGCTTTATTACAGTGCGGGGGATGACCAGATTCGTGAAGAGATTGAGGAAGGGCTAAAAGAGTCCCGCGGTTTTATCCGACGGGGACTCGCCCAGCGTGTGAAGCTTCGTTACGTTCCGGAGGTTGAGTTTTTTTTCGACGAGACGGACGAACTCCGGCGAAAGGCCGAAGAGCTGTTTGAAAGGATCAAATGAGCTTCAAGAAGGTCATCGACGCGATTCAAAAAAATCATAATTTTATTGTGACCTCCCACGCCAATCCGGATGGGGATGCCTTGGGATCGATGCTCGCCCTGGGGGCTGGGCTCAAGTTTTTGGGGAAGAAGGTCAAGATCTACAGCCGTGATGGTGTCCCCAAGACGCTGGCCTTTCTGCCGAACACCAACCTTGTCAGTCGGGACCTGACGGTCGACGAGCCGTTTGACGCCGGGTTCATTGTCGATTGTGCCGAAAAGGAGAGGGTGGGGGATATTTTCAGGGATAGTCGTGGCATCAAGAAACTGATTGTCGTCGATCACCATCTCAAGAGTGGTCGGTGTGGCGATATCAACCTGATCGATGCCAAGGCCCCTTCAACGGGGGAGTTGGTCTATCGGCTCCTAAAGAAATTGAAGGTCCCGATCAGTAAAGAGATTGCGGTCCCTATTTATTGCACGCTGGTGACCGATACCGGTGGGTTTCGTTATTCGAATACCAATTCCAAAACTTTAAAGACCGCATCGGAGCTAGTCCGGTTGGGGGCGGAACCTTGGTTTGTCTCCAAGAATGTCGATGAAAATTACAGCGCCTCCCGTTTTAAGGTTCTTGGCAAGGTTTTAGAAACAATGACACTCAGCCCGGAGGGCCATCTCGCCTATGGATTGCTGACACGGAAGATGCTCTCTGAGGCTGGTGCCGCGGTTGAAGATGCTGAAGGGTTTATCAATTTCTTCAGATCAATTGGTACGGTCGAGGTGGCGGTCCAGTTTCGTGAAGAATCGGACAACCTCTATAAGGTGAGCTTTCGATCGAAAGATCGTGTTGATGTCGCAGCGGTTGCCAACCAGTTTGGCGGTGGTGGGCATGCCCGGGCTTCGGGCTGTACCTTGAAGGGCTCCCTTCAGGAAGTTCAATCCAAAATTCTCAAGGCTGTGGAACAGGCCTTTAAAATCTAAATGGACGGTTTTCTCATCATCGATAAGCCGGGAGGCTTGACCTCTCACGATGTAGTCGCTCGTGTGAAGAGGCTTCTTTCTGTGAAAAAGGTGGGGCATGCCGGGACACTGGACCCTTTCGCGACCGGGATTCTGCCGTTGGCGATCAATGGGGCAACCAAAAAGATTTCGGAGATTGCCGAAGGAACAAAAGAGTACCGGGCCGTCTTAGAGCTCGGTGCCGAAACAGAGACGGGAGATGGTGAAGGAAAAATTGTAAGACAGGAGCCGGTCCCTCCTCTTACCGCTCTTCAGGTGGAGTCAGTTTTAAGCCGCTTTCGCGGAGCGATCCAACAGAACACCCCTTCTTATAGTGCGGTTCGGTACAAAGGGAAACCGCTCTATGCCTGGAGTCGCGAGGGAAAAACGACGCCGATCATCCCGCGACAGGTGACGATTGAGATGCTCACACTCGAGGCGACAGAAGAGAGGCGTCTCACCTTCTTCATCTGTTGCTCGCAGGGGACTTATATCCGTTCTCTGCTGCCTGATATCGCCAAAGCGCTCGGAACCTGTGGTTTTGTCTCCTCTTTGCGTCGTTTAAGGGTTGGGCCGTTTGCCTTGGATCAGGCGACAACCCTCATGAAACTTGAAGAAGCGGTTTTAAAGGTCAAAGAAAAATCGGATTTAGACTTTACAACACTCCCAGGTTCTGTTAGCTTGCGCCACCATGACTGAATTGAACGAACGGAAGGCTCTGGTTGTTAAGAAGTACCGTCTCCACGAAAAGGATACCGGTTCACCCGAGGTCCAGATTGCCCTTCTGACCAAGCGGATTAGCTCTTTAACGGAACATTTTAAATCGTCGATCAAAGATCACCAATCCAGGAGAGGTCTCCTGATGATGGTTGGTCAGAGACGGCGTCTTATCAACTACCTGCGGTCGAAAAGTGTAGACCGCTATAAAAAGGTAACGAAGGAACTCGGACTGCGGAAATAAGGTTGCTGGAGCTGATAATTTAGAAAAGGATCCTAAGTAGGGTTGTTTTTTAAGTTATCAGCCGATTCTCCAAGAAAGATCTCGTTTCCCTCTCAATATTAGTTCTTCGTTAGCATCTTCATGAACAAACCCACTGTTGTTTCCGCCTCTATTGGCGGCAAGGAAGTCTCCATTGAAACCGGTCGTCTGGCCAAACAGGCCGGAGGTTCGGTGGTTGTCACCTGTGGCGATACGATTGTTTTAGTCACGGCTTGCGTTTCAAAAAAACCAAAAGAAAATATCAGCTTTCTCCCGCTGACCGTCGATTACGTCGAGAAGACTTTCGCCGCCGGAAAAATTCCGGGTGGTTTCTTCAAGCGGGAAGGGCGTCCCTCAGAATTGGCGACCCTGACCAGCCGGTTTATTGATCGGCCAGTTCGTCCCCTTTTTCCAAAAGGGTATGCCCATGAGACTCAAGTGATTGCGACCGTTCTCTCCGCCGATACCGAAAATGAATCAGATGTGTTGGCGATTATCGGGACCTCTGCAGCCCTTTCTCTTTCTGAAGCCCCATTTTTAGGGCCGATTGCCGGTGTTCGCGTCGGCAAGGTGGATGGGCAACTGGTGGCCAACCCGACACCGGAGCAGATGGAAAAAACTTCCATTGATCTGATCGTTGTCGCCAGCCGTGACGCGATTGTCATGGTTGAAGGGCGCTCCGACCAGGTCGCGGAAGCCGATGTTGTCGCTGCCATTCTTTTTGGCCACAAGTCGATCCAGCCGTTACTAACGATCCAGGAAGAACTGACCAAGAAATGTGGGAAGAAAAAAATAGCGGTCGTTCTCCCCGAGGTTGATTCTGTCTTGTTGGCACAGGTTGAAAAACAGGCGGAGGCAGCCCTTCGCAAGGCTTTCTCTGTTCGTGACAAGCTCCAGCGCAATGAAACGATTGAAAAGGTCAAAGAGGAAACCATCGCTGCTTTGGTCACTCTGGAAGAGATGGCGACGAAGAAGCCAGCCGTTGAAAAAATCCTCCATGATCTTGAATCAAAAATTTTACGGAATACCGTTTTGAGTGAAAAACGAAGGATCGATGGTCGTGCTTATGACGAAATCCGTCAGATCACCTGTGACCTAGGTCTTTTGCCAAGGGCGCATGGCTCGGCCCTGTTTACCCGTGGTGAAACACAGGCGCTGGTTACCGTCACCCTCGGTTCGGGTGATGATGAACAGACCATCGACGCCTTGAAGGGGGAATGGTCCAAGAAGTTCATGCTCCATTACAACTTCCCACCGTTTTCGGTTGGCGAGGTCAAATTTTTAAGGAGCCCCGGCCGTCGTGAGATCGGTCACGGAGCCTTGGCTGAAAGGTCTTTGAAAGGGATACTCCCGGACGAAAAAGACTTCCCTTACACAATTCGGATCGTCTCTGAAATTTTAGAGTCGAACGGTTCTTCCTCGATGGCCTCCGTTTGCGGCGGGAGTTTGGCCCTGATGGATGCCGGTGTTCCGATCAAGGAGCCGGTGGCTGGTATTGCGATGGGACTTGTGAAGGAAGGGGATAAGGTTGCTGTTCTTTCCGATATCCTGGGGGATGAAGATCACCTGGGAGATATGGACTTTAAGGTGACCGGGACCCGTCACGGTGTGACCGCCCTGCAGATGGATATCAAGATTGCTGGCATCGATGAGAAACTTTTGACCGATGCGTTGGAACAGGCCCGTCGTGGTCGTTTGCATATTCTTGAAAAAATGAATGCGACGATTGCTAAGGCTCGCGCCGATCTTTCACCCTATGCCCCACGCATTGTCACCATCATGATTGATAAAGAAATGATCGGTGCTTTGATCGGGCCGGGTGGCAAGAACATTCGGTCGATTGTTGATGAGACCGGTGCTCAGGTCGAGGTCGAGGATGACGGAACCGTCAAGATTTTCTCGAACGACGGCCAGGCGATGGAAAAAGCAATTGCTCGTGTGAAGGGTTCAACAGCGGTTGCCGAGTTGGGTAAAACCTACACCGGCAAAGTCGTTAAGATCGCTGACTTCGGTGCCTTTGTGAATAT
This sequence comes from Deltaproteobacteria bacterium, assembly GCA_030649435.1. Taxonomy (GTDB): domain Bacteria; phylum UBA10199; class UBA10199; order JACPAL01; family JACOUP01; genus JAUSKE01. The sequence goes on along the minus strand of JAUSKE010000042.1, from coordinate 1,320 downwards.
CCTGCCGAACACCGACGGGCTCTGCCATATTTCAGAGCTCGACTACAAGCGGGTGAACAGTGTGACCGATGTTGTCAAAGAGGGGGATACGGTAGATGTGAAGGTCATCCGTGTCGAACCGAATGGCAAGGTTGCCCTCTCGCTCCGTCAGACAAAAACGCCCCCTGAAGGTTGGACCCCTCCGCCCGAGAGAGAAGATCGTCCTCGACGCAGTTTCGGTGGAGATCGTGGGCGTGGTGGGTTTGGCGATCGGCCTCGAAGGTAGCCCCTACCTTAATCGGCTAAAAATTTTATCCATTTGCCGCAGGGTCTCTTTGACCGTTCCGGAGTTGTCGATCACGAAGTCGGCTTTTTGGACTTTATCGAGATTCCCGAATTGGGAGAGGATCCGCTGCCAGGCCTCCGGTTCTTTGATCTTATCTCGATTCATCAGCCGTTTCAGCTGAATATTAGGATCAATCGTCACAACAATATTTTTTGCCATTTCTTCGGAGAGGCCCGATTCAAAGAGTAGGGCGGCATCGATCACGATCATCTTCGACTTCTTTTTCTTTCGGATCTTATCTTGGATCACTTTAGAAATCTCTGGATGGGTGATTGATTCGAGGAGCCTTCTTTTATCAGCATCGGTAAAGATGATTGATCCCAATTTCTTTCGATCGATCTCCCCATTCTTTTGAAGAATGCCGGCTCCAAAAACGGCAATAACCTCACGGTAGGCCGGTTTCCCTTTTTGAATGACCTTATGTGCGATTTGGTCGGCATCAATGACCGGGACCTTCTTCTTTTTAAAAGTGGAAGAGAGGAGCGACTTGCCGCTCGCGATCCCTCCGGTTAGCCCGATCAGAATCGGCCCCTTTTTTACTATCGGCACCTGCCCCGCCGGTGGGGCGAACTCGCCAGAAAGCTTTTCGTGGAGGAGGGCGATCTCCGGGTTTTCGCTCGCCTGCTTCTCCATAATCCCCCAAAGTTCTTTTACAAATTGGGCCTGGCCGTATTTCTTTCCCTTCTTTTTCTTCATAGCTATAAAAGCTGGTTTTTGATGATCGAGAGGAGTCCCTCTTTCGTGTTCTTCTCCGGCTCATCGATGACGATCTGCAAAAGGGCGCGTTGAATCTCCCCAATCTTTGGCCCTGCCGGTATCCCCAGTGACATAATGTCATGGCCGGTCACCGCCAGGTCACGCGCGAGGAGGGGTGGTTTTCGATCGAGTTCATCCTGAATTCTTTTTCGCAGTTTCAAAACTCCGTTGATCCCCTCCGGGTATTTGCCGCCCCGATTGTCCGCAAGCCTCAAGTCGACCAGCTTGAGAATCAAATC
>JAUSKE010000027.1 GCA_030649435.1 Deltaproteobacteria bacterium | reverse complement strand
AATTTGGTTTCAGTCAAGTTGGACTTCGTCAGGGGTATTATCGTGACAACAATGAAGATGCCTTGGTGATGGGATTGAAATTATTGTAGGGGCGGCCCCATGTGGCCGCCCGGGCAGACACATAGGTCTGCCCCTACGGTTTATTTTTCAACCAACGTTTCACATACAGCGTCGGTCGCCAGGGGTAGGAGAGGAAGATAGAGCCGAAGCCGATTGCCTGGGCCCCTTTGTCAAAAAGTATTTGGATGTCGTCGTATTCCCAGACCGATGGGCCGATCACCGGGATTTTTGTCGACTTTGAAAGTTCATCCACCATCTTCCAGGTGAATGGTTGCACCACCTTTCCGGAAACACCGCCTCCTCCATAACGGGCGAGGGGTGATTGTTTTTCTCCAAAGATCGCCTTCCAGGGGATGCTGTTGATCGCAATCGCCTCAACGACTCCCTCAAGCTCCTTGGCGATCCTCACATAGTCGTGTGTGAACGAAAGTTTGGCGATGAGCGGGTAGGGGGAATGTTTCTTCGCCTCGCGGCAGAGTTCCAGAATATGGGAAGTGTCACTGCCACGGCCAGAGGGACTGTTGGGGCAAGAGAGATTGAGTTCCAGTCCAAGGATTTTCTTTCCTTCGAGGAGTCGGATCATCTCAACCAGCTCTTTACGATCCTTCGCCTCGATGGAGGCGATGATCTTGTAATTTGCCGGAATAGAGGGAGCTACTTTTTGACACCACCAATCGATCCCTTTATTGGTGAGACCGATCGAGTTAATTGCCCCCTCACCATCAATCTTTTTAACAACCGACCAGGGGTGGCTCCACCGAAGGTTGCCGGGACGGGGTAGGCGGGTCAGTGTTTTGGTGACGATGGTAAAGAGGCTGGGATCCAGAAGCCCACACCACCGGAGTGGCCACTCCCAAGGCCAGCCCCTCCCGTCAAAGGAGAGGGCGCCAGAGGCGACCATGAACTGAAAACTATGCCTATTAGAGAGGGTAATCATCAAAGTCCTTGACTCTACAGGCCATTTTTGAGATTTTTAGGTTATGTTGTCAAGCAATGTTCTGGTCCTAAATCGTTCTTATATCCCGATCCACATTACTAGCGTCAGGCGGGCTTTTTGCCTTATGTATCAAGGTCTTGCGAGGGTCGTCGACGGTCAGTTTGAAACCTTTGATTTTGAGTCTTGGAGTGAACTTTCAGCCTCAGTGCATGATGAGACGGTCGGTCTTGTCGGGCGGATGGTTCGGGTCCCCCGTGTTATTCTGCTGACGGCGTACGACCGGATCCCGCGTCGGGTGATCCGTTTTTCTCGTTTGAATGTTTATCTTCGCGACAACAACACCTGTCAGTATTGCGGCCAGAAGATGAACCGTAGTGAGTTGAACCTGGATCATGTCATCCCTCGGATGCAAGGGGGCAAGACCCTTTGGGATAACGTCGTCGCCTGCTGCTTCGACTGCAATCGTCGAAAAGGGGGGCGTCGTCCTGAAGAGGCCTCGATGCATCTGATCCGTCATCCGGTCCGACCCAAGTGGACGCCGTTCATCGATTTCTCGATGAGACAGATTCTCTACGAAGAGTGGCGGCCATTCTTTAACATTGTTGATTTCACTTATTGGAATCTAGAACTCAAGCCAGACTAAAAAATGAAGGCACAAGTGACTCCCGATGAAGCGGGCCTTCGATTGGATCTTTTTCTCTTGCGTCGGGATCCCCGTCAATCGCGCGCCTTTTTTAAACGGTTGATTGATGGTGGTACCGTTACCGTTAACCAGCAGCAGAAAAAGTCGAGCAGTCTGGTTCGGACCGGTGAAGAGGTTTGCTGGACGATCCCACTAGCACAAAAGGGGACGGCTCAACCGGAAGAGATCCCACTCAAGATTCTTTATGAGGATGACGACCTCCTCGTGCTTGATAAACCGGCAGGACTCGTTGTTCACCCGGCGGCCGGTCATTCCTCCGGTACCCTTGTGAATGCCCTGCTTCACCACTGTAAAAATCTTTCGGTCATCGGCGGTATTGAAAGACCGGGGATCGTTCACCGACTCGACAAAGGAACCTCCGGCCTGATGGTCGTGGCCAAGAATGACCAGACTCATCTGGCGCTCTCCCTCCAGTTCAAGGAACATCAGGTTGAAAAAGTTTATACCGCCCTGGTTCAGGGAGAGATTTTAAAAGAGCAAGGGGTGATCATTTCTGCCTTGGGACGTCACTCACGGCATCGACAGAAAATCTCTTCGCGGACCAATCGCGGTCGCCCGTCCGAAAGTCATTTTAAGGTAAAGGATCGTTTCAAGGGGTACACCCTCGTTGCTGTTCGGCCAAAAACCGGTCGGACCCACCAGATCCGGGTGCACCTTTCTGAATCCGGCTTTCCGATTGTCAGTGATCCGTTGTATGGTGGAAAACGGTTGGGTCCTCTCGCCCGTCCCTTTCTCCATGCCAGCTCTTTAAGCTTTGAACAGCCGACTCGAAAAGAGAGGATGACTTTCGAAAGCCCATTACCAGAGGATCTGGTCCATGCCATTTCTATGTTAGAAAGAAAGGTAAAAAAATGATTTTTTCAAAACTCTTCGGAAAGATAAAAGGGGTGACTCACGGATTCGGGACACGGTTTGATGCTGTTCCATTGAATGGTCATCTCTTGCAACAGGTCCATGGAAAGAAGATCATTGTGGTCAGAAGAGGGGAGGAGGCTCCTGTGACTGAGCCTAAGGCCGATGCCTGGATCACCAATGCCTCTTCCATCGTCCTCGGGATCAAGACGGCTGATTGTGTGCCGATCTTAATGTATGACCCGATCCAAAAGGTGGTGGCCG
>JAUSKE010000026.1 GCA_030649435.1 Deltaproteobacteria bacterium | reverse complement strand
CTAGAGAAAATGGCAAAGCAGAAAAACTCCTCCCTTGTAAAGCGCCTTCGTCAAGAGCTGGAAGAAACGTCCCAAAAGTTGAAAGAGGTCACCACCAAGGATGGGCTGACCCAGCTCTACAATCACCGCCACTTCTACGAGATGGTTTCGCACGAGTTCGAACGGTGTCGTCGTTACCACCACCCATTGTCGCTCTTGATGATGGATGTCGATTATTTTAAATCGGTGAACGACACCTATGGGCATCAGGCGGGTGATTTCGTTCTGGTCCGGATGGGGGAGCTGATCCGCCAGTCGACCCGGACCGTTGACTGCGCCGCCCGTTACGGGGGGGATGAGTTCGCGGTCATTTTACCGGAGACGACCCTTTCCCAGTCGATTACCCTTGCGAATCGGATCCGCAAGAGGGTGGAGGAAGAGGTTTTTTTGCCCCCTTCCGGAAAAGTTGGCATTCATGTCACCGTGAGTATCGGTGTTGCTTCCCTCGCAGAAACGGTCACGACCAGCGACGAATTGATCACAATGGCGGATAAGGGGCTCTATGAGGCGAAGAAGAGGGGACGGGCGACGGTTTGTACGCACAAGGATATCCCTCCTGAAAGCCCACTTGCGGTGAATGCCCCGCGCCTCTCTGAACTGATTGCCAAGATTCATGAGATCACAGAAGAGGTCAAGAAGGGGTATCTCGATACGATCATCAGTTCTCTTCAGGGGCAGAATCTCTTGAACGAACATTCTCTTAAGGTTTCTTTTCTTGCCTCTCAATTGGCAGAGCGGTTGCAGGTCCCGGAGGCGGATATTGCCAGAATTCGCGCGGCCGGCCTGCTCCATGACTTGGGAAAAGTGGTGATCGATGAAAAGATTCTCTTCAAAAAAGGAAAGCTGACTTCTCAGGAGTTTCAGCTTTTGCAGAGGCACCCAAACCTCGGGGCCCAGATCCTTCAGCAGGCAAAATTTACGGAACAAGAAGCACCGATGGTCCTCCATCATCACGAACGGTACGACGGCTACGGCTACCCCTCACGCCTGAAGGGGACGGAGATCCCGGTCGGCGCCCGTATTCTGGGGATTGCCGAGGCGTGGGATACGATGACCAACGACCAACCGTATCGCCCCGCCCTGTCGATGGAGAAGGCGCTCGAAGAACTCCACCGTGGGGTTGGGACCCAGTTCGATCCTGATTTTGCCAAGCTCTTCATCGAGATGGTCCAAGGGGCGTAAAAAAATCGGTTGTTTTCCCCCCTCCCTTCGGTTACGACTCCTCTTCTCGGAGGGACCATGCTTGAACTGAAAGATTCTGCCGTTGACCTGACCCTAAAAATGATCCGTTTCCGGACCGTCAGCCCTCAAGATAACGGGTTGCAAAAAGAGATCGGCCAATACTTGAAGAGTGCCGGTTTTCAGGTCCGTCACCTCGATTTTGATGAAGTCCATAACCTCTATGCCACTTTTGGGACCGGTTCCCCCAAAATCTGTCTCGTCGGTCACACCGATGTCGTGCCGACCGGTGACGAAAAGAAATGGTCGACCCCTCCTTTTGAGGGAAAGATTGTCGATGATCGTGTCGTTGGGCGTGGCGCTTGTGACATGAAGGGGGGAGTCGCCTGCCAGATGCTTGCGGCCAAACAGTTTGTCGAAAAGCGGGGAAAAAGTTTCAAGGGAAAGATCAGCCTGATGATCACCGGTAATGAAGAGACCTCGACGGAAAAAGGGGTGCTCGCTGTTTTGAAACAACTGCAAAAAGAGGGGGAAAAGATCGACTACACGCTTGTTGGGGAGCCGACCAACCCGAAGGAGTTGGGGGAGGTCGTCAAACAGGGACGGCGTGGGATCATCCATGGGGATGTGGTGATTCAGGGAAAGCAGGGGCATGTTGCCTACCCGCATCTCGCGAAAAATCCGTTTCACCTGACCCTTTCGGCCCTTCAGGAAATTGTGAATCTCAATCTCGATGGGGGAGAGCCAAAGAGTGGGTTCCCGCCGAGCAATCTACAAATTACCGATCTTCGGATGGGGGCAGGGGCTTATAACGTGATTCCCGGAGAACTCTCCTTTAAGGTTGCAATCCGTTACAACCCGGCCTGCAACTTTGAACGGGTTCAATCCGAGATCAACCGGATCCTTCGTGGTACTGGCCTGGAGTACAAGTTTGATCTCAAAAATGAGGCCCGCCCCTTCTTTTCTGAAAGCCAACGGATGACGTCGGTGCTGAAAGAGATCATCAAGGGCAGGACTGGCCGGACCCCTCAGTTCAACACGGAAGGGGGGACCTCCGATGGCCGCTTCTTTGCCGAGTTCGGGATTCCGGTCATGGAATTCGGTCTGGCTGGCGGTTCACTCCACCAGGTCGACGAATGGGCACGCGTCGCCGATATCGAGGCGCTCACAGGGATCTTCGAGGATTTTCTTGGGGCCTGGTAGGGTTTAGAACCGGTAAGTGACCTTCGCGAAGAGAAAAATGAAATCCCAAGTTGTCCCCGAGAAATCGGTCACAATCACCGGGAAAAACTCAGAGCCAAGAAAGAAATGGTCAGTGAGGGCGTAGTTGGCTCCAATGTCGGGGACTGCGATAGTCATCGCGCTGCCGCCAGTCTCTGGCGCGATCAGGCCACCCAACCCCATCCCAACATAGGGAACCAACTTTGGCATATCGGGAAGATCAATGTGGTAACGACCAAAGCCGCTGATGTTGAGCAACGTTAAGTGCTTTAGAAGTGTGTCCAGCGAGATTCCCGCCGAAATGTTGTTTGTGATAAAGTATTGCCCCTCTGCCCGGATGTCGAACTGAACTGGGTTGAACCCAAGCCCAGCCCCCAAGGCGGCTTCGATCTTTCCCTGACGATCTTCCGTGTTAGAGACCTGTTTCTTGTGGAAGCCCTTTGATGATTTGGGGGCGGTGTAATGCTTCGGGGTTGTTTTCCCCTTGGGTTTGGCCGTGGGCTCTTTAGCTAACAGGCTGGAAGACGAAAAAAGAAAAAGAGTGAGGACGACTGCAGAGATGAGCGATTGTTTTTTCATGGTGAGTTCTCACTAACAAAATAGAGACCGTCTGTCAACGAAACCGACACTCAAACATTAAATCGAAAGTAGAAAATATCCCCATCCTTCACCACATACTCTTTTCCTTCGAGCCGGAGCAGCCCTTTCTCTTTTACTTTTTGTTCGGAGCCGTTAGCGATCAGGTCGTTGTAATGATAAGTCTCTGCCTTGATGAACCCCTTTTCAAAATCGGAGTGGATCACACCGGCCGCTTGTGGGGCCTTGGCTCCGCGGGTGACGGTCCAGGCACGGACCTCCGGTTTGCCGGCGGTAAAGAAGGTGATCAGGTTCAAAAGTTTGTACCCTTCCCGCGCCAGTCGGTCGAGGCCCGATGCTTTTAGCCCCATTTCCTCTAAAAAGGAGGCCCGTTCTTCTCCCTTTAATTCTGAAATCTCCGCCTCGATCTTGGCACAGATCGGGATGACGACGGTTCCTTCTTTGCGGGCGACCTCTTCCAGTTGGGCGAGCGCTGGGGAAGGGTGAGTCAATTCCTTTTCAGAAATATTAGCCACATAGAGGAGTGGTTTGGCGGTCAGCAAGAAAAGATCCCTCAAGATTTCTTTTTCCTCAACGCTAAATGGGAGAGAACGGGCGGCGACCCCTTCATTCAATCCTTTCTTCAGTTGTTCCAGGAGAGGCAGTTCTATCGCCGCCTTTTTATCCCCCGACTTGGCTGCCTTGCCAGTTTTCGCGAGCCGTTTCTCCACCGCATCCAGATCGGCGAGTGCTAGTTCCGTATGGATCACTTCGATATCGCGGAGCGGGTCGGTTGAACCGGAGACATGGACGACATCCGGGTCTTCGAAGCAGCGGATCACATGGACGATCGCATCGACGTTACGGATATGCCCGAGGAACTGGTTTCCCAATCCTTCTCCCTGGGAGGCGCCGGCAACAAGACCGGCGATGTCGACGAATTCAATCGCCGTTGGGCTAATCTTCTCCGGTTGAAAAATCTTGGTGAGCGCTTCGAGCCGGGAGTCGGGTAGCGAAACGACACCGATGTTCGGGTCGATCGTGCAAAAAGGATAATTCGCAGCGGCCGCACCGGCGGCGGTGAGGGCGTTGAAGAGGGTCGACGTGCCGACGTTCGGGAGACCGACAATGCCACATTGTAAACTCATGCCTCTCCACTAGCACATTTCCCTTTACTTTCAA
>JAUSKE010000012.1 GCA_030649435.1 Deltaproteobacteria bacterium | reverse complement strand
TGTTTCATTTTTATTTTGTATCCTCACCACCCGCAATCTATTGATCCATCTACGTTTGCGGGCACCATCGACAGCTGATGCGGATATAATACCAATCCTCTCGGAGTGTCAAGAATAAAAAGAATCGAGACTGCTTTTTTTCTGAAAAGGTTGATCGCGTCTATCCCGTGAAGGACAAACCTTGGCGCTCTTGTCGTGGCATGAGTTTTGAAATTGACATTTGGGTCCTTGTTGCTTAGCTTCCCACATCCATGGTTCGATCTGCGCAAGTCATACCGGTCAATATAGAAGATGAAATGAAGAATTCCTACCTTGATTACGCGATGAGCGTGATCATCGGTCGGGCGATTCCAGACATCCGGGATGGTTTAAAGCCGGTCCACCGTCGCATCCTCTATGCGATGTACCAAGAAGGGCTCCTTTCTAATAAGCGGTATTCGAAATCAGCCGGTGTCGTCGGTGAGGTGCTGAAAAAGTATCACCCCCACGGGGATATGGCGGTTTATGACGCCTTGGTTCGGATGGCTCAGGGGTGGAATATGCGGTACCCCCTGATCGATGGCCAAGGAAACTTCGGTTCGGTCGATGGAGACCCGGCCGCCGCCTACCGTTATACAGAGGCCCGTCTTACGAAGCTGGCGGAGGAGATGCTGGCGGATATCGAGAAGCAGACCGTTGATTTTATCCCCAATTTTGATGAATCGACCGAAGAGCCGGTGGTGTTGCCGACGAGGGTTCCAAACCTCCTGATCAACGGTTCCGATGGCATCGCTGTCGGGATGGCGACCAAAATCCCGCCGCACAACCTGGGAGAGGTGGTGGATGGGTTGCTGGCCCTGATCAAGAATCCGGACCTTTCTATTAAGGAGCTGATGAAGATTATCCCGGGCCCCGATTTTCCGACGGGGGCCTTCATCCATGGTCGCGATGGGATTAAAGAGGCGTATGAGACCGGCAAGGGGATCATCCATATGCGGGCGAAGGCGGCGATTGAGCCGGTCGCACGTGGGGATCGTGAAAATATCGTCGTGACGGAGATCCCGTTTCAGGTCAACAAGGCGCGCCTCATCGAAAAAATTGCGGAGTTGGTGAACGACGGCAAACTCGAAGGGGTTTCCGATGTTCGCGATGAATCAGACAAAGATGGGATGCGGATCGTTGTTGAGCTCAAGAAGGGGGCGGTCGCCGGTGTTATCCTGAATCAACTCTACAAGCATACCGTGATGCAGTCGACCTTCGGCGTGATCATGCTCTCGATCGTTGGAGGCCAGCCGAAGATCCTCAACCTGAAGGAGGCGCTAGCTCTCTTTATTGAACACCGCAAAGAGGTGGTCAAGCGGAGGACCGCCTTTGATCTGAAGAAGGCAGAGGAGCGGGCGCATGTCCTCGAAGGTTTAAGAATCGCGGTCGAAAATATTGATGAAGTGATCGCGCTCATCAAGAAGTCGAAGTCCCCGTTAGAGGCGAAGGCGGCCTTGATCAAGAAATATTCACTGTCCGAGATTCAGGCACAGGCAATTTTGGATTTAAGGCTCCATCGGTTGACCGCCCTCGAACGGGATAAGATTGTCGAAGAGCATGCCGAGGTTCTGAAACTGATCAAACAGTTAAGAGAGATCATGAAGAGTGAAAAGCTGATCTTTGGGATCATTCAGGATGAAATGGTGGAGATTAAGAAGAATTATGCCGATCCCCGTCGGACTGAGATTAAAGCGAAGAGTGAGGATCTTTCGGTAGAAGATCTGATCGCCGAAGAGGATATGGTGGTGACGATTTCTCATTCTGGTTACATCAAGAGGAACCCAATCTCCATTTACCGGGCGCAGCGGCGCGGCGGGCGCGGAAAAGTCGGGATGGAAACACGCGAAGAGGATTTTATCGCAGACCTTTTTATCGCTTCAACGCACAGTTATGTCCTGATCTTTTCAACGCGGGGCAAGGTTTACTGGCTGAAGGTTCATGAGATCCCGCAGGCAGGACGAGCCACGAAGGGGAAACCGCTCGTGAATCTGGTCCCGATGGCCTCTGATGAAAAACTGGCAGCGATGTTGGTGGTGAAAGAGTTTCAAGAAGGGAAGCATGTGGTTTTTGCCACCCGAAAAGGGCTGGTGAAAAAGACGGAGCTAATGGCTTATGCCAACCCGCGGGCGAGTGGTATCATCGCACTTGGTATCGAAGAAGGGGATGCCCTGATCGACGCGCGGCTCACCGAGGGGAAACAGGATATCTTTTTGGGGACGCGTGACGGCTTGGCGATCCGTTTCCACGAAGACCAGGTTCGTTCGATGGGGAGGAGTGCCGTGGGTGTGATTGGGATCCGCCTCGATAAAAAAGATGAGCTGGTCGGTATGGAAGTGATCCGCGAGGGGGCCGCCATCCTGACCGTAACCGAGCATGGTTACGGTAAGCGGACCGAGACGGACGAGTACCGTACCCAGGGGCGTGGCGGCATGGGGATTATCACGATCAAAACGACCGACAAAAACGGCTCCGTCGTCGGTGTTCAGCAGGTGACGGAAGAAGACGATGTCATGCTGATCAGCGATAAGGGAAAAATCATCCGACTGCCGGTCAAACAGATTTCCAAGATTGGTCGCAATACCCAAGGCGTTCGTCTGATCCACCTCGAAGAGGGGGAGAAGGTCGGGGCCTTTGCCAAGTTGGCTGAGAGAGATGAGGATGTCGAAGAGACTCGGTAGTCTTGGCTGGATCAGCCTCGGCTGTTGCTGTTTCTTCTTTTTTTTCTCCTGCACCAAGAAATACCCAGAGCAGCAGTTCCTCCAGGCCGAACGGCTTCATAGTGAACATCGCTATCAGGAAGAGGCGGAGCTTTATGAATTAATGCTCCAGCATACCCCACAAGGGCCCGAGGGTCCGAGGGTGGCGTTTCGGATGGCAGAAATTTACGAACGATTTCTGGGGGACAAGGCGAAGGGGCTTGAGGTTTACGCCTCTATTGCTGACAAGTGGCGTGGCAGCCCGGAAGCGTTCGCGGCGCTCGAGAGAAGGGCGGGTATTTACGAAGAGAATGAAGAGTACCCGTTAGCCGTTGCGGAGTACGAAAAGCTCCTGGACCGGGGAAAGTCTCCTCACGACAAGATCCTTTATCGTGTGGCCTCTTGTCATCTCAAGATGAAGGAGTTCCATCGGGCCCGGACCAGTTTTTTCAAGC
>JAUSKE010000024.1 GCA_030649435.1 Deltaproteobacteria bacterium | reverse complement strand
GATAAAAATGGGAGGTCAGCGTCCCCTCGTAGATTTTCGTTGAGGCCACTGCGCCTGTGACCGCACCTGCCGTCATGCCGGTGGCTGGCGCTGGTGCCGCAGGTTTTGTTGCCAAGTCATCGCGGAAATACTCACCACGGAGTGTCAGGCCAAAACGATCGATCGGTTTCCAATGAACATAATAAGCCAGCCCCTGCCAGTCGGCGATGCCGTTGGTGCCACCGAGCCCGCCATCGCGACCGAGATCATAGTTTAAACTAAAGGACCATTTCTCGTTCAACGCATAGATCAGGCTGGTGTCAATCAAGGTTCGAATCGTGCTGTTCGTCCCGGCCGCCTCCGGCCCCACTGTTCCTCCCAGGAGAAAGGTAAACTTATCGACCGGCTTGATCGTCAACATAAAGTGTCCGCTCTTACCGCTGTTGTTATCGATGACATTGTTCCAGCCATTCACAATACCGGCATCGACAGTGATCCAGTCGGCAAAGGGATAGCTAAAGACAACACCGGTATGGGTCAGAGGGATCGCAAAATTAAAAAGAAGTCCCCGAGAAATATTGTAATTGCCCGCCGCTTCGATAACTTCAGCCCCGTGCATCGTCACAAACTTACCGGCCTTGACCGTGAGACCATTCCCAAGACTCTCCACCTTGAGAGCCATATAGGCCTGCTGCAGATCAAAGAACTCAGTAGTCCCAAGACCGGCGGCATGAAACCCAGAGACATCATGTCCAAAATCGAGATCGGTCCTAAAGGTAACCCAATCGGTGGGGCTGTTTTCGATCGCCAGCTCAACCAAGCCAACATTAAAGGTGTTCGCAGCGGAATCAAAAACACGGTAGGCATTGTTACCCGCTGGGGCCACGGATGGGGTCATATTCGGCTGGTTGAAATTAAAATTGTAATTCAGATCTGCAGAACCACTCACCTTGGTCTTCTGCCAGAAGGGGAGCGAACCTTGTGACGCCTCTTCGGCCAAGAGCGTGCCTGAGATCAGGCCAACCCCTAAAACGAAACTGATGACCCTCAACAACTTTTGAAAATCAATTCTGGGCATAAAGACTCCTTTCGTGGTTGCAAAGAGTAAAGCAATCCTTATGCCACTTCGCGTTAAAAAAATTTTGCTGATTTTGCTGATGATTTCTAAGTAGGGGCAGGTTTGAAACCTGCCCCTACTGCACTAAAAAGAGGCAGTGACTTTTTTTTGTGCAGCTTCTGGGCCATTTCCATTCTCTTCTTGCTGAAGTTCTTTGACACCGATCCGCATCCGTAACATCAGGATCCAACCAATCACCGTCACCGGAATCCATTGAAGAAGATGATACGTCACGGCAAAACCGAGTGCATCCGCCTTGGAGATATCAAAAACAGACAGGGCGATCCAGATCGCATATTCATAGGTCCCCAAGTGTCCCGCAGTTGAAGGGATGGCAACGGCAATGTTCGCCACCACCATCACAAAGAGCGATTGTGTGAGCCCCAGTGAAAGACCAGACGCCCGGGCGGCGTACCAGACAATCGCAATCTGAACAACCCAGCTGACACAGGAGAGAAAAAGGGTAGTCGAGAAAATAGAGAGGCTCCGCATCTGCTTCGCCCCTTCAAAAAACTGACCGATCGCTCGTGAACGAAAGAGGGTTTTCTGATCCTCTTTGACATAAAAGGTGAGTAGAAAAAGGGCGATGAAGGCCCCCAGGATAACCCAGGCGATCGAACCAACACTGTTCCGAACCCAATCGGGGACGGGAGCGATGTAACTGAGGATGAGAAAAGTTCCTAAAAAGGCCAGCCCTTCGACAATCCGCTCCGTCGCCACCGTTGAAAGAAGGACCGGTTTCGAACTCTTAGTATAACGACTCATCACAAAAATACGGATGATCTCCCCCGCCCGGAACGGAAAGATATTATTCCCCATATAACCGATGAACGTCGCCTTCAGGGCATCACGAAAAGAGACCTTCTCGATCGGACTCAAAACCTTTTTCCATCGATAGGCCTTCAGCCCCATCACAAGGAGGTTAATAATTGTCGCAATCAGCACAAAAAAGGGATTGAGGTGTTTTAGATTCGCAAAAAACGAGGCGAAGGGAACATTGCGGAAGGCAAGAACCAGAAAAACGAGCGACAGGCATAAGCCGAGGAGTGACAGTTTATTTTTCACGAAGTCGGTCCCATATCTGGAATAGTCACAAACTGGAATCCCAAACGACGGTAATAGGCGATAACCTCCGGCAACACAGCGACAGTAGCACTTCGGTCAGCTTGTAATTGATCGGCATCCCCATCACCATCGTGGAGTAAAATAATCTCTCCTCCTTTGATCCCGCGGGTGAGGCGACGAAAGAGAACCTCCTTGGAGGGACGATCGGTATCCCAAACCCCGCGACTCCATCCGATCAGGCGATACCCCCTTTTATCGAGAGCCTCAACCAGAAAAGGGTTCTTCCAACCATGAGGGCTCCGAAAAAGTTTTGACGGCACTGGAATAAGCGGCTGCATCGCCTTCTCAGCACCTTCAATCTCTCCCTCAATCTCAACAACCCCTTTCCAAACAAGGGGGTGGTGACTCCAAGTATGATTCCCGATCGCATGCCCTTCCCTGACCATCCTCTCAACCGTTTCTGGGTATTGCACCACATGCTTCCCCACGAGAAAAAAGGTTGCTGGGACTTCGTACGCCTTTAAAATATCTAAAATCTGGGAGGTAAACGGCTCATTGGGGCCATCATCAAAGGTCAACGCAATTTTATTTTGAAGAACAGACCCCCCACAGAAAGGTTCTCCGAAAAGGGGAAAGCAGGGGAGAAAGAGACCGGAAAGTGAAAGGGCCAAGGCCGCAAACAAAAGAAAAATAAGTCCGTCTCTAAAACGCGGCCAAAAACCTCCCCTCCGAACTGATACAAAAAGGCGATACGAAAGAAGAGCGGTTATTGAAACGCCACTCACCCCCAACAAAAAAATGAAGAAAACAACTTTAAATGGCAACGGGAATCCCTTTCTTGCTTATCGTTCGATGAATGGAACTCCCCTCTTCTGGAGGCTGATCTTGTCGTAGAAAGCGAGAACCCGGTCGGTGATCGTCTCCCAAGAGTAATTTCGGATCATCTCACGGCCATTGTCAGAAAGTTTCTTGGCCAGGTTTTTATCTTGAAGGACCTGCACCAAGGCTTCGGCCAGTTTGTCCGCACGTCCCTGTTCAACGAGAATCCCATTCACCCCATTCTGCATCATGTCGCAAAAACCTTTATTCTCCGTCGCCACAACTGGCTTGCCACAGGCCATCGCTTCAAGAACAGTCACACTAAAAGCTGATTTGGTGGCGGGGTAACAAAAAACATCGCTGGTGGCAAAATACTCTGGCCGCGTATCATTGATCTGTCCTTCAAAAAAAACATTTTCCCCTAAAAAGGGGCTCGCTTTTTTTTCGTAGAACGAACGAAGTGGCCCATCGCCGATCACAATCAGCCGCGCCTTTGGGACCTTTTTCAAAACCTGCGGAAAGGCATCGAGCAACAGGTCGAGACCGTTTCGTGGATCCAGCCGACCCAAGAAGAGGATGTTGGGGGTCCCATCGGCATACTTATCAATACGACCGGAATGGGTTTCGGACCAATGGGTGTCGACCCCATTCGGGATGATCTCCAGCTTGTCACGGGAGTAGTGGAAAAAGAGATCCAACGATTCAAGACAACAGGGAGCAACGGCAATAAATCCATCCAGCTTGTTCAGGTAGGCCTGGACACCTTTCCGGAACAGCCGGTAAAAAAAAAGGGCGCCGAAGGAATCAAAATAAGTGTGAATAGTCCCTATGGTGAGAGTATTGGTATACTTTTCAAAAAGCAGCGGAAGAATCGGCATCATCGGCGAATGGATGTGCAAGAGATCAAATTTTTCCTCTTCCAGAATCTTCTTGATCTTGCCCCCGAGATTCCACCCCACCGTCACCTTCGCAAAAGAGTGGTTCGAATAAATCGGGATTGTCTTACCAATAGGAATGATACGAAGGGAGGGGGGCAACTCCACCTCAATCTTTTTTCCTTCGTACCCGGTCAGGAGGACCACCTCAAAACCTCTTCGGATGAGTTCCCTCGAATAATAATAGACATGCTCCGTCACCCCCCCCAGGTGTGGGTAGAAATATTCCGAGACGATCCCAATCTTCTTTTTCTTCATGGTACTCTTTATCTCGTCTTCCACATCCTGTTCTGGACCATGATCAGGACAACAATCAAAAGGGTCGGGATGTAAACCGTCACCAGTCGAGTTGTAAAAAGAAAACGGCGCCAGAGTAAATACATAGGGGTCCCTTCATAGCCCAACAGCCTCCCCCTTCGCAACAGTCCTTTTTCCCCAATTTCCCCTTGAGTTTACCCCCCTCTTCCGTTAGCGTTTCGTTTCTTTCCTATGAACTTTCGCGCCCTTCTGAAACAATACGTCTCGTTTTTGGTCCGTCGTGCCTTCCTTTTAACCGGATTCTTTGTTTTGTCTGTTGTCGCTTCCGTTTATTTTGCCTCGCACCTCGAGCTCCGGAGTGATTTCAAAGAACTCCTCCCGGACAACTATGCCAGCGTCCGTGACCTGAACCGGATCCTGGAACGGATAGGGGGGATCGGCAATCTTATTGTCGCCGTCGAGAGCGACGACATAAAGGCCTCTGAACGTTTCACCGAAGATTTCGTCGCCGCCTTGAAGCTCTACCCTCCCCACCTGATCCGCGACATCGATTATAATATCAACCCCCTTAAAAAATTCTTAAACGACAACAAATACCTCTACATCGACAAAACTGATCTCGAAACGATTTACACCCGACTCTCTCGAGGGATCCAAAGAGAAAAACTGACGAGAGCTGGACTCCTCCTCAATTTTGAAACAGAGTCTGAACAAAAGAATGAGCGGTTTGATTTTTCGGATATTGAAGAAAAGTACGTTAAAAAAGCTGGCGGCTATGACAAATACACCGACGGTTACTTTTTTGGAGAAGAAGGGAGGCTCCTGGCCATTCTGGTCAAACCTTACGGTTCAGTCACCGGTGTTGAGGCTTCTAAAAAATTAATCGCCCAGGTCGAAGAAACAATCCATCAGCTGAACCCGACCTCTTACCACCCTTCCCTCAAAGTCGGGCTCACCGGGAAATTCAAGGCGACCTTGCAAGAGTACCGTTCGATGATCGATGATGTCCTGGCCACCGCCTTTCTGGCCATAGGACTCGTCTCGCTTTCCATTTTCATTTACTTCCGCCGTTTTCGAATGCTCTTTTTAACAAGCGCTGCCCTGATTACCGGCGTCGCCTGGACCTTTGCCGTCACCTATTTTCACATTGGCTACCTTACCGCCCAGACCGCCTTTTTAGGTTCCATCATCGTCGGGAACGGCATCAACTACGGGCTCATCTTTATGGCTCGTTACCTCGAAGAGAGAAGGAAAAAACAGCCGGTGCTGGAGGCCCTAACCATAACCGTCCAGACCACTTTTCTGTCGACCCTCGCCTCTTCCCTCACCACCTCCATCGGCTTTGCCACCTTAGGGATCACTGAGGTCAAAGGGTTCAGCCAGTTTGGTTTTATCGGCGGCTGTGGCATGTTTCTCTGTTGGGTCGCTACCTATACCTCGCTCCCTGTCTTTTTGGTCCTTTCCGAAAAAGTGCTCCCGATCGTCCATGAAAAAAAGGTTTACCAACCACGCCGCTTGTTAATGGCTCCTCTGGCTCACTTCATCGAACGGTATCCCGGCTGGATTGTTCGCTTTGGCACCTTTTTTACCATCGCCTCTTTTGGCCTCATCCTTTTCTTTGTCCCCAACAGCCTTGAGTATGATTTTTCCAAACTCCGGTTTGAACACCCCCGTCAAAAGGCGAACTGGGAAAATAATCTCGCAAAACGGGTCGAAAACATCTTCGACAACCTCTCCCTCTCTCCTGCCATTATCTTGGTCGATCAAGCGGAGCAGGCACCTCCTCTTTGCCAGGAGATTGAAAAAAAGAAAAAACAGGAACAACCGCCGTGGCAAACCATTAGCTCCTGCAAATCCTTATTTTCCTACCTTCCCGAGGATCAAGAGATCAAGCTCTCGCTGCTCCCCAAGATCCGAAAGCTCCTCGATGACCCTGACTTGCGCTTCTTGAATGCACAACAATTGAAGACGGTTCGAGAATTCAAGGAAAAACTCAACTTGAAGGGCCTCACGGTTGAGGATCTCCCTCACGAAATTACCCGTAATTTTGTGGAAAAAGATGGCCATCTCGGCCGGATCGTCTACGTCTACCCCCGCGACGACGTCAATATGTGGAACGGCCAAATCCTGATCCGGTTTGCCGATGCGATCCGCGAAAATAAACTCCCCACCGGAGAAATAATCACCTCCTCCGGTGAGGCAGTGATTTTTGCCGACCTTTTAAAAGGGCTGGTCCGCGACGGACCGAAGGCGGTCGTCGCCTCGCTCCTGGGGGTGACCCTCGTCGTTCTTATTTTTTTCTGGAACAGCGCCGCCTATACCTTCATCCTGATGGCCTTGGGTATCGGTGTCTTATGGATGGGGGGACTCGTCAGTCTCTTTCACCTCAAACTTAATTTTTTCAACTTTATCGCGATCCCCACCACCTTTGGGATCGGTGTCGATTATGCCGTCAATCTCTTTCAACGCTATCGACTTGAAGGGAAGGGGTCGATCCGGACCGTGATTCAGGAAACCGGTGGGGCGATCGGTCTCTGCTCTGTCACTACCATCATCGGCTATTGGACACTCGTGATCGCCCGGAATAAGGCTCTCTCTTCGTTTGGCTGGATCGCCATCCTGGGAGAATTTGCCTGCGTCGCCGCCGCCCTTATTTTTCTCCCCGCCTTTCTCCTCCTTCTTGAAAAGAGAAAAAAGGACTGATTTTTTGAATTGCCTTTCGCCGCAGAACCCTTTAAAGGAAGGCCTCCATGTCACTCCCGATACCGACAGAGGCTGAAAAAGAAATCAGCTGGCCGATGGTCCTCCCCCGATTCTTTTCAAAGTCATTTCTATGGATTGTTGCCTTTACCGGTCTTGACCTCCTCTTCGTCCTCATTATGGCCGCCTTCCTTGTCACCGTACTCCTCGTTCATGGGGCCTCTCTCCGGTTCGCCCAAAGCTCCGTCCTCTACCCGATCGGCATGATGGGTGTGCTTCTTCTGACCCGATGGATCCACTGGATCTGGCGCCATTATTTTAAACATGGGAACGGCACCCTCTCCATGCAAAAAGTTTTTCTACAAACGCTCCGGGACTGGATCCCATTCATCCTGATCGATTTCATCTACGAAAACCTCCATGACCTCTCCCGTTTCTTTCACACCCACGATATCGCCGGGACGGTGATGGCGATGGATGTTAAACTCTTTGGCGTGGAGCTGACCCTCTGGAGCCAGCGCTTTTTCAACCCTTGGCTGACCGACTATATGGCCTTTGCCTATGCGCTCTATTTTATCCTGCCACTTATTTTGATGTACTTTCTCTCCTATCGTCACCGTCGTTCCGAACTCCGCGAAATCATTTTGGCCCTCTCACTCACCTTCATGATCGGCTTTTTGGGGTACGTCTTCTTCCCCTGTTCGCCACCCCGCTATTTTCTGGAGTCGCAGTACACCGACCCAGTCCGTCTCTACGGCGTCTTTCTCTTCAATCAACTTCAGGGAAAATGGGATGGACTCTCAGTGATCCGGGCCGGGGCGTTCCCGAGCCTTCATGTCGGCATCTCAACAATCGCGCTTATTTACGCCTTCCGTTTTCGGAAATGGGGAAACCTCGACCGGTTTCTCTACTGGCTCTTTCTGCCACTCGTGATCAGCCTCTGGGTCTCAACCGTCTACCTCAGGCATCATTGGTTTATTGATATCGCCGCTGGCTGGCTGCTCGCGATCGCTTCCGCCTGGATCGCCGCCCGTTTGACAGAGAGTTGGGAAGACCTAAGGAAAAAAGTGGGCCTCCCACATTCCTCCTTCAAATAATGAATTTATTTTTTGGAAAGACCGGTCGTCGCCTTTTCGATGATGGCGTCGATATCTTTTTCGTGGACCTCTTTGAACCAGACATTATCGGGCATCAGAAGAACATTCGGACCCCACTTGCAAACATCCAAACAGCCGGCCCGACTGACACGAACCTGACTCTTTAAACCCAACGCCTTGATCTTATCTTTCAATAGCTCCCGGATCTTTTCCCCTTCCGGGGCACAGCACTGTCCTTCATCCCTTTTGTTTTCGCAGATGAGCAGGTACTTTTGAAAAAGTGGTTTCGTGGTTTCCATTAGAGCGTTTTTAAGAACTGCAAAACCTCTTCGTTATGCCCTTCCGGTTTTACCTTTTCGTAGATCTTCGCAATCTTGCCACTCTTGTCGATGATAAAGGTCGTTCGCGCCACCCCCATGTACTCGCGACCGTACATACTCTTCTTGACCCAAACGCCGTAATCACCACAGGTTTTTTTCTC
>JAUSKE010000005.1 GCA_030649435.1 Deltaproteobacteria bacterium | reverse complement strand
ATTGTTGAAACCAAACGCCCCGGAGAAACCGGACTGAACCGTCAGGTCATCAGTCAAATCGACCGTGTTCGTCCAGTGACCCAAATAGGCAAAGTCCTGTTTGCGACCCCCGTCAAAGTTATCGGCATTTTCCCCCTGAAGCATTGCAAAGGAGAGTTCCGAAAACCAGGGAGTTGGCAGGAGCAGGGAGAGTTCACCCCCCAATTCGGTCAATCCCTCCACCCCTAAAAAGTAGCGGTTCGCCAACGACTGATCGACAAAATTAAAAGAATGCAGGTGTTGTGTGTTCTCCCGCCCAAAGCGGGCCTTCAGTTTGCCCGCTCGGACTTGTAGGTTCCAGGGAAGGGCGAGTGTCGTCACCACCGCCTCTTCAACCTCAACACCCTCTTCCTTGAACAGTATGAAGAGATCCCCTCTCACATAAGGGTCAATGACCGACTGCAAGGCTAGTTCCAACCCTTGAAGATTAAAACCGGTCCGGGCCGGATTTTCTCCCTGATCACCAACCGGATCTTGTCGAAAATAGGCGCCGGCCAGTGAGCCAATGGCGCTAATATCGGGAAGTAAGGCTGCACTATTTTTTTTAGGGGATGCCGGTTGGTTTTCCTGAGCTAAAGCAGAAGAAACAATAAAACAGGACAGAATAAATGACCCAAACAGGGTTTTTCCAAAATTCAAAAACATAGAAACCTCCTCATGAGGAAAAAAGTGAATCGAAAAAAACGAGACGATTCTTTAGACGAGAGGAGGGGCTCTGGAAAGATTGAGGGAAGAGGAAACAAAGAAGCAGGGTACCGCTTGGGCCTGACCAACAACTGTTTTTTCGAAGATCGGAAGAGCCGCCTTTTGCAGTATCGGCGTGTCAACGGTGCGGATCTGGTGCCCCGCCTGACAAAGGTTGCAATGCTCGGGGGCCTTTGCCGCCATTTTGTGGGTATGGGCAATGGAGGCAAAACTGACCGTCAAAAAAGAAAAAAGGATGGCCAGAGAGATGAAACGGTTTTTCAAAATTCTGCGAAGCATCACTCCGGCACTACCTTGCTGACAAGAATCCTGTCAAGAATTAACTTCCCAACCCAGGCTCTCCAAAGCTGATGGAAAGCTGGCTCCGCCACGAAAAATCAGGATCATGGTGGGTCAGGCCGATTGGAAAAGAAGTTTTGAATTCGACCCCATGTCGGATCGCAAGGATAAAGCCTGGAGAAATAAGAAGGCTGTCGTGCCGTTCAATCCCGTTAGCTGTTCCCCCCGTCACAAACTCCGGCTGGTACTGAACTTCTTCAGTGGCATAAACGATATCTTCATAAAGCCGTGTGACCAGGGCCTGCCGGATGATGATTTCCTGTTCCCTTTTACCCGCGGCATCTCGTGTCGCGATACCATACCCGACATTCCCCATCAGATGAAACCTGTCGAGGAACCAACGCCCCAGATTTGCCATCACCTCCACCTCCCCGACTCCCTTTCCCAAACCTCGTGTCTCGGACCCGGTCGGGATGAGTCCGGCCACCCCCGTCGAGAGGGTCAACGGCGCCTCTGATTCATCAAGCCATTGGTAGCGTAACCCGATCTCCGTATCTCCCAAACCGCCAGAGGCCAATCCTGGGCCATCCCGATAAGGGACTTCCAGCTCAACCTGAAGATTTTCGATAAAGCTGAACTCGATGCCGATCGGGATCGCTGTTGTCGAATTCTGACGGTCATTAAACCCGAGAAAATCAAAACCTAACTCCGTCACTAAACGTCCTTTCTCAATAACCGAGGGAAGTTCTGTACCGATCGGCTCCAGCCGATGGGCCCTTGCGACTGACGAAATCATCAAAAGTATCAAGACAAACGATAGACATGTCTTCATCATTTTCTCCTTATGAGTAGATTAAGAATGAAACTGAAAATAAAGGAGGAGTCAATGGGGGAGGCAACGAGCATTCCCATCGAGCCACGCGGGAGCAGGCACGCCGACCTGCTGCATCACCAGCGGCATCAGGTCAATGAGACGGATCGGGCAATCGTTTGGACCGGCAGCGATTTCCGGGGCATGAATGATCATCGGGATCCGCATCGACTTTTCCTGAAAACCACCATGGTCCCCCATGAGGGCGTAACCACTGTCATCCGCCAGTTGGACAACAAGATCCGGCGACTGCGACATCGCCGCGGTATCGAGGAGCGTCACCGGGTCCAAAAATTTTGGAAGATCGGGACCGCGATACGGACTGCACAACCGGTACTGCCAGTCGTTCGCTGCCTTCTCCTTATTATAGACGGCAACCGCTCCGGGCATTTTGGCAAAATAGCGACACTCGGCGGGCAAATCTTTTTTAGCCGTATCGGTCAGCCAGATCCGGTTGGCGGTCGCAAGCACCGCCCGTTCGGCATGGCCTGGCAACCAACGCTTGGCATTCTTCGAGGACTTGAACGGTTTCTCTCCGGCAAAAGAACCATAGTAAGCATTGTCGTGGCCGGTGGTCTTCTTCTTACCTCCATAGAAATGTTTGGCGGCCGACACTCCACCATGATCGGCGGTCACGATCAAAAAAGTTTTGTCCCAGAGGCCTCTACTTTTAAGTTCTGCAATCAAACGCCCAACCTGGGTGTCAGCAACCTTGAGCATTTTTTCAAAATTGTACGGTACCTTGCTGGCAATCTTTTGCTGGCGAGGGTTATCCATCTCCCCATAGATATGCCCCAGTTTATCGATCCCCCCCATCGTGATCATCAAGAGGCGCCACTTTCGGTTTTTTTGCATCACTGTCAACGCCACATCGGTGGTCCAGATATCCCCCCCTTGATGTTCCGGATCATCCCCCGGCACGTACCGGTTACCATCGAGCGCGTAGAGCGTCTCCTTCGTCTGGTAATCGTTCCGGCAATCGAGATAAAATCTGGACCCCTCGGTCCTTGAAATGTAGGAGGGAACGTTCAGTCCTTCAGGCCTCCGCCAACCGGTCCATTCTCCTGCCTTTATCTTGGGAGAGAGTGTGATCACCCGATCGGCATCGAGCCCCCCCATCGTGAGGGCGGCGTAATCTTTCTGGCCGATCGAAATCGCCTCCCCTCCCAACATTTTCTTGATCAGGGCGATCCCGGTCGGTTGAGAGAGCCGCTTGCGAAATAGTTTTCGATACTGTTCCAGATTGAGACTACTACTAATATACCAGGCACCCGTAGGGCCAACCTCCCCCTTCTCATCGAAAAAAATTTCGTCGCTCCAGCCGTAATGTTTAGGAAAGAGCCCGGTCCCGATGACCGGATGACTCATGATGGTGTTTGCCGAAAAGTGACCAACGTTCGCATTTTTGAAGTGGAGCGATTCTTCCCTCAGTTTCTTCAAATTTGGAAGATCGTAGATGTCGATGTAATCCGGCCGCATCTGATCGAGGAC
>JAUSKE010000004.1 GCA_030649435.1 Deltaproteobacteria bacterium | reverse complement strand
CGTGTACGGGATCGGTTCAGAAAAATTCATCTCCATCGTTTGAGCCGGTTCTTCTAAAAGATTCGGACACCCAGAGGGCCTTCCCAGAAACATGAGCGGCATATACGGCAGAATATTTCGCGGTGGCATGGAAAAACCGATCGCATGGAAGGCATCCCCTCCTTTATCCACCAGATAAAATGTTTTGAAGTTGAGTCCCAGATACGGCACTGACGCCGCGTAGAGGGCGGAGTAATTTTTATAAGCCCAACGCTCGCCATTCACCGTGACGTCGGCATCGAAACGTTCAAACATCCGGCAGGCAAACGGGCCATTCACGATCGCCGACCCGATCGATTGAACAAGTGTCTTCGCCGCATTCATTGGAGAGCCTTCACCCTTTTTGTAATAGGCATCCATAAAACGGTAAATCACGCCACAGCCCCAGATAAATCCGTAATCGTTGTTGATCTGGATCAGACGGATTTTACGGATCGTGAACGACTCGTCTTCATGGTATTTGTAAATCAGGTTCGAAAGGATTTTTTCAGGGCTGCCGTGGATCCCGCAGCCAGTCGCGATTGTATTGAGGGTCCCTCCCCTTAAGAAAGTAATCTTGGGGAGCGGTTTTTCGCCATAAACCTGAATAAAGGTCGTCAAGGTCCTGTGGTTGGTCCCATCACCACCGCTGATCCCCAAGATATCGATATCCCGTTCTTTAAACTCACGAGCGACCCGCTCGAGGTCGTTCATGTCACTGGTTTGGGCGCAAGAACCTTTGTCGCCGACGATGAAACCGAGTCGACGCATCCCCTCAGGGCTTTGACGATTTCTTTTGGAGTGTGGGTTAAGGACTATCCCGATGCCAGGCATAAAATCTTCCGGGCCTGCGCGGAAGAGGCTATCGTTCTACCATATTGGCGGGCAAGAACAACTGCTTTTTGAACCAGTTCATGACTCCCTTTGGCAAGGACCCCTTTTTCAAGATAAATATTGTCTTCCAACCCAACACGGACAAACCCTCCTCGCTTGATCGACTCCTCCACCATCGGGAACTCGTGCCGTCCCACAGCCGCCACTGTCCAGCTACTCCCCGTGGGTGAATCACCCTTGGGGATTCGTGAGATCAGGAGTTCGAGATTCTGAACCGTCGCCGCGAGGCCCCCCTTGATGCCGAGAACGAACTGAAAATGGGCTGGTTGTTCGATCAGTCCCTCACTGATCATCTGCGTCGCCAGTTCCACGTGAGAGAGGTCGTAGATTTCAATCTCCGGCCGGATTTTTCGCTTTTTCATCTCCGCCGCAAGATCACGGATGAACGGGATTGGGTTTGAAAAGATCTCGTTACCAAAATTCATTGTCCCCATATTCAATGAGGCCATCTCCGGTTCTGCCTGAAGGACCGCACTCCTCTTCGAAAACGGATCTCCCACCGCTCCACCGGTTGAGACCTGAATCACCGGATCACACCGCTTGCGGATTTCAACAATCGCCTGCTTCAGAACCTTAAGGTCGAGTGTCGGTTTTCCTTTTTTGTCGCGGACATGAAGGTGGATAATTGCCGCCCCAGCCTCACAGGCAAGTCGCGCCGCTTCACCGATCTCAGTCGCCGTCAGTGGAAGGTAAGGGGTTTCTTTACGGGTTAGCTCGGCACCAACAATCGCCGCGGTAATGATAACCGGCTCGGCCATATTTAATTCTTAAATTCGTCAGGAAGGGGTGGAAAGACAAAAAAGGAAACCCCCTCCTCTTCCAGTTTTTCACACTGCGAGGGACTCGCCTGACCATGGATATTTTCGAAAGGGGTCTCTCCGCGAGACATCTGCGCCGCCTTTTCGCTAAACTCGGTCCCGACATCCTTGAAATTTGACCTGATGTAGTGATGCACCGCCTTGAGCACAACGACAGGATCGACATTCACCACCGTCGAGCTCACCTTTGTCTTTTCGGCCACTGTTACCGGTGCCGCTTGTGGGCCTGAGACCGATGCCTCTCCCCTGGAGGCGATCAGGTGGGTCGCCGTCGGAAGACGATCAACCATCTTGATGCCGCAGACCGAGCACTCCAAAAGGTGCATTTCCTTTTGTTTGTCATAGGCTTCAGAGTTTGGGAACCACCCCTCAAACTTGTGCCCCAGGCTGCATTGCAGGTCGTAGATCACCATACCTCCTTAATATAAGACCGATTCCTGGTTTGTAAACCCCTAAAATGGCGAATCACCCCTCTTCGTGCAGAGGGATCCAGAAGAGCATCAGCATAGAGGGGATGGAGGCCAAGAAGCCTAGCGTAAAGAGGGTGGTGTAACCGAACGCCTCGACAAGAAACCCTCCGAACCCACCAATAAAAGTCGAGCCTAAAGAGATAATCGCCGAGCCGATTGCGTAGTGCGCCGCTTTAAATTCGGTCTTGCAAAGTCGCATCAGGTAAATCATCAGGACCGTTCCCCCGAGACCAGCGGCCCATTGCTCATAACCGTGAACTGCTGCAATGATCGTCATGCCGGTCGTGGTTGTCGCGATTGGTTTAAAATAGGCGAGCGCCACGTAAGCAAGGATGTTGATATTCATCAAGAGGGTGAGTGGCCAGATCGCCTTTTTGAGTGTTTTCTTTTTGACCCACCAGGCGGCAAGGAGCGAGCCTGCAACGGTCGAAGCGGCACCAACCGCTCCGGAAAGCCAGGCCAGCTGCGTTTTTGAAACCAGTAACTCCCGCATCAGGAACGGCGTGTTCATGGCGAACAGGATTTCGTCCCCCAACTTGTAGGTCGCCACAAAACAGAGGATCAAAATAATTTTCTTCTGGTCGAAGTAGGAACGAAACGCCTCGGTGAAATTAACTTTCTTCTCCCTTTTCTCAACCTCAACAACCGGCAGGAAAACCCGGTGAAAAACAAAAATAGCGAACATCGTCAACGCCCCGACCGTAAATCCCCAAAACCAGCTGGCGAGTCCCGCCAAGCCCACCAACAAAATACGCGAATAAACAACCGCCACCCGATAAGCGAGGGTCCGCAGTCCGGAATAGGCCGCCTGCTCCTTTCTATCGGTCAACGCTTCCAGATAGTAACCATCGATCGTGACATCATTCGTCGCCCCGAGAAAAGCGAGCACGCAAAAGACAAAGGCAATGGCGGCAAGAACACTGTTAGAGGGGTGATGGTGATAAAATCCGGCGAGGATGGCGAGGACCATCATGAAGATTGAGAGGAGAAACTGAACCTTCAGCATCCAGCTTCGCTTGGTACTGACCAGATCGACAAACGGTGCCCACAAAAACTTGAGGTTCCAGGGGATTCCCAAAAAATTCAAAAAGCCGAGCCAAGCCTCCCGCACACCGGCATCGGTGAAGAATACAAAGGAGAGGACCTTCGTCACCATGTAGGGAAACCCTTCGGCAAAGTAGGTGGAAAAAATCCAAAAAGTGGGTGATTTTTTTTGAATCGTCATTTAAAAAACAACCGCCTGAAACGACTGTTTGGCCACTTGAAACAGTTCTTCGGGAAAAAGCCCGAGATAGATCACCGCCATCGCGGTAAAGCTGACGGCAAAGAGGAGCGTGTAAGAAAGTTGTGGCAGACGATACCCCTTCTCTTTTTGGAAATAGATGACCATCACGACGCTCAAATAGTAGAAGGCGGAGATCACGCTATTCAGAACGGCAACGACGGTGAGACCGATCAGGCCTGATGAAACTGCGGCGCGTAAGAGGTAAAACTTGCCGATGAAACCCAAGGTTGGTGGGATTCCGGTCAGCGAAATCATAAAGAGCGCCATCGCCGCCGCCAGTGCCGGGTGGTGTTCGGAGAGTCCGGCATAGTCACCGATCTCGTCCACCTCATCCCCCTTGCGACCCATCGCCACAACGATCGCAAAGGCACCGATCGTCATCAGGGAATAGGCAAACATATAAAAGAGAACCGCCGCCAATGCTTCTTCTTGGATCTGACCATTCTTGATCGAAGCAGCCAGCCCCACCAAGGCATAACCGGCATGGGCGATGGAGGAATAGGCCAGCATCCGTTTGATGTTCGTCTGTTTCAGGGCGATCAGATTCCCGATTGTCATGGTGAGAAAGGCGAGGACGGAAAGGATTTTCACCCAGGGCAACGCGGTGAAAGGGGCAAAGGCGATCACCAGCCGAACAAGCGCCACAAAACCAGCCGCCTTGACTCCCGAGGCCATCAGCGCGGTGACTGGAGTCGGCGCCCCTTCATAAACATCCGGCGCCCAGAAGTGAAAAGGAACAGCGGCGATCTTGAAACCAAACCCGATCAGGAGAAGGGCGACGCCGATCCGAATCAACCAAAGACTATTCCCCGTCGCGCCAGCCCCCGCCTGAGTAATCACAGAAAAATCGGTCGATCCGGTCGCCCCATAGATCAGTGCGATCCCGTAGAGGAGAAAACCGGAGGCAAAGGCCCCCATCACAAAATATTTCATCCCCGCCTCGGCACCCTTCGCACTTTGTCGGTAGCTGGTCAGGATGTAGGCTGAAAGGCTCATGATCTCGAGGGCGATAAAAAGGAGGAGGAGGTCCCGACTGTGGGCCATCAAGACCATGCCGGCAGTTGCGAAGAGGGTCAGGACATAATATTCGCCGCCATGGGCGTTCCCCTCTTCGGTCTCACGGGAAAGGATTGTGGAGAGAAAAACGGAGAGGAGAAAGACCAGATCAAAACCGTAGGCGATCCGGTCGGAGATGACCATCCCCCCTTCCAGCGGGAAACCATCAACCCAATTCGTGGCAACGAGGATCGTTGTCCCAGCAAGGGCGAGAAGGGTCGGGTAGAAAAGAAGTCTCGTTTTCTCCTTAGGGAGAAAGGCGGTCACGATTAAGAGTAAAAGACCTGACAAGACGAGGGCCAGAAAGGGAGCGAGTGCCTTCGCCATTGCGAGGAAGAGGATCGTCACTGAACCACCCTTGGGTGAACCACCCCTTGTTTCATTTCCATCCACCGTTTCACCGCAGGCTCAATTTTTTTCAACAGGGGCGCCGGGTAGAATCCAATCGCGAAGATGAGGATGATGATTGGGAGTAAGAGACCAATCTCTCGCTTTGAAAGATCGGAGAGTCCGTTATTTTCTTCATGAGTCACTGGTCCCAAGAAGACCCGCTGGACCATCCAGAGGAGGTAGACCGCCGCAAAAATAACCCCCAGTGTCGAAAGACCAGTCGCCACCGGATGATTCTTGAAGGAGCCGATCAAAATTAAAAACTCCCCGATAAAACCGTTCGTCCCTGGTAGGCCAATCGAAGAAAGCGCGACGATCAGAAAAAGAGTCGTGTAAACCGGCATGATCTTGGCAAGACCGCCAAAATCGGCAATCCTGCGGGTGTGCCGTCGCTCGTAGAGCATCCCGACCAAAAGGAAAAGGGCCCCCGTCGAAAGACCATGGTTGATCATTTGTAACACCGCCCCCGAAGAGGCGATGGTCGAGGTCGCCGCAAGCCCCAAGACGACAAAACCCATGTGGGAGACCGATGAAAAGGCGACCAGCTTCTTGATGTCGGTCTGCACCATCGCCACCAACGCTCCATAGAGGATACCGATCACAGAAAGGGTGATCAGGAGCGGCGTCAGTGCCGCCATCGCTTCAGGGAAGAGTGGAAAGCCGAGACGGAAGAGGCCGTAGGTCCCCATCTTGAGCAGGAGTCCAGCCAAAATAACGCTACCACCGGTCGGCGCTTCCACATGCGCATCCGGGAGCCAGGTATGAAACGGAAAGAGCGGCACCTTGATGGCAAACGCCAAAACAAAAGCCCCGAAGAGCCACTTCTGGGCAACAACCGGAAGCGAAATTTTCATCAAGTCGACAAAGTTAAAGGAATGGCCGGCGGCAAAATAAAGGTAAATTACCGCGGCGAGCATTAAAAGAGACCCGACCATCGTGTAGAGCACAAACTTGATCGCGGCATAGATCCGTCTCTCCCCTCCCCAGATGCCAATGATCAGGTACATCGGGATCAAGACCAGCTCCCAGAAGAGGTAAAAGAGAAAGAGATCAACGGCGATGAAGACACCGATCAACCCAACCTCCAAAAAGAGGAAGGCAAGGTAATACTCCCGCACCCGCCGACCAATGCTCGTCCAGGAAGCGACAAAAACGATCGGCATGAGGAAGGTGGTCAGCAAAACCAAGAGAAGGCTGACACCGTCAACACCGATCCGGTAAAAAATCCCCATCGAAGGGATCCAGGGGACCACCTCATTTAAGGAAAATGGGGATTCCAAAGAGCCCTGATTCAGGGGACCGGTCTCGGGAAAACAACTCCAGAGAAACAACGAAAGAGCGAATGGGATGAGCGACGCAAGAAAGGCGACCCTGTGCATCAACCTCTCCTGCCCGTTCGGGATGAGCAGAAGTAAAACAATCCCGACAAAGGGAGAAAAAAGCAGGAACGACAAAATGTGTTGATTCAAAAAATTCATCCGGGACTCCCCAAAACAAAGTAGGCGATCAAGAAAACGGCACCGATCCCAAAAAAGAGGGCGTAATTTTGCAACCGACCAGTCTGAAGGAGTGAGGCGATAATCCCGGCAAGCCGCACCCCCTGCCCCGACCCATTAACCAGCAGCCCATCGATGATCGTCTCATCAGTCCCCTTCCAAAGAATCTTGTCAGACAAAAACTGCAATGGTTTGAGGATCAGAAATTCATAAATCTCGTCGACGTAAAACTTTCGTTCCGAAAGAGTGTGAAGAAAAGAAAACTTTTGCCTCAAAGCCCCCACCCGCCCCAGTTTTTGGGAATAAAGAATCGTCGCGATCAGCCCCATATGGAATGCGAAGAGAAAGGTGACGAGCGAAAGCATCAGCTCTAACCCGTGGCTGTAATGACTCCCCTCATGACCGGTGAAGAGTGAAGGGTAGGCAAAGACCGGCACGAGCCAGCGGTAAAAAAGATTGCTCCCTTTCAGGGCTTCTGGGATCCCAATCCAGCCACCGGCGAGAGAGAGAAGACCGAGAAAAATGAGCGGGATCGTCATTGAGAGTGGCGATTCATGCGGGTGAAGAGTTTTGTCGCGCGGGTTTCCCAAAAAGGCGAGAGCCAGGAGACGACAGGTGTAAAAAGCGGTCAGCCCCGCAACCAGA
>JAUSKE010000023.1 GCA_030649435.1 Deltaproteobacteria bacterium | reverse complement strand
GTGAGGATGATTGGTTGTTTAGTATCGGGGCAACTGCCTCCGCCCGAGGGGATGGAAGGCATCTCCCGTCGGCAGGATTGGCGGATTTCGTCCTCTGAGAGTGCCTTCTTGTGCATTGAAACTTCGTCCAGAACACCATTTAACCGGAAATCGGTCTCCGAGGCCCCTAACACCAACGGAACACCCTCTACCCTCGGCAGCACGACATCTGATTCGGCGGCACCGACCAAAACCCCATCCCGATAGAGTGAATAGAGAGTTCCTTTGCGTGTGACCACCAGATGGTACCAGCGGTTCAAGGTGATCGTCCAGTCACTCCCTTCCTGAACCCAAAATTCTTTGCAGGTGCCATTAGAAACTTCGTAACAGGTATAAAAGACGAGCCGGTTTGCCACCATTCCAGCAGGCTGTTGGGTAGAACCACTCCTTAAAAAGGACCACTTCAGGTTCGCACTGGCCCCCGCATTGTGGGAGATAAAAGGGGAACCGGTTGTAGCCTCACTCGCCACCTTGACCCAGACTGAAATCGTAAAATCAGTCCCTTGAAAATCCCAGTCGGCACGGTCGTCTATCGAGACAAGGTCGTTAACCCCATCAAACAGAAGCCCTTTGCCAAAAATCCCATCGGCCCAAGCGGTCGACATGCTAAAGGAGTTCAGTCTACCATTCGCCCCATTGCCGCTCGCATCCCTCGCCAGTTCGCCAGAACCTTCCTCCATCCGCCACCAACCAACGAGTGTTGACTCGACCGTTGTGAACGAAACAGAGCCACTGCCTGTCCCTCCCAAACTATCTCGCACCGTGACAACGAGCGTGTAATCAGTCAGGGGGGCCAGTTCAAAGAAAGAAACTGATTCCCCATACCCGACACGTTTCAGCGTGCAGAACTGGCTGTAGTCGACACCCCGCCGGAGATTTAATCCGTTAAAATTGGCACAGGAGATCACCGACTGATCATTTGTGGAATCGGTCACCTCCACCTGATACCCGGCAATATCCAAAAACCCATCCGGATCATCACCGACCCAACTGATCGTATACGGCTCACCGATACGAGGAGAAGAGGAGCTCACGGAGACAGAACGAACCAGAGGCTTCTGGTTCAGATCAGTAGACCTCTTGACTGTTACAGGAACCGCCTCCTCGTACAAGTTCCTCTTCAGGTCCCGGGCATGAAATAAAATAGTGTAATTCCCGTCCGGCACCGTTATCGGCAGGGTGATATTGGCCAACAAACGATTTGGGGAGGGATCTTCGTCGTTAACCGTCGCCTGGACCGGGAACCCATTGTAGGCGACCGAAACTGAAGAGGCGTCAATCCCTGAAGGGTCGTCCAGCTCCCAGACAAAGGTGGGAGCCCCGGCAAGAAGCTGATTTGGAGAGAGTGTCAAACGGATGAGGCTCGGAGGCTTCTTGTCCTCATTGTTAAAGGCGGCAATCACAAGCGGCGTGTCTCTAGAAAGGCCATAACGATCCTTCACCCGGACCGTAAAAGGGATGGTCCCAACCTGATTCCCCACCACAAAACGATCGGTCTCCACCGAGACCCGCATCTTTTTGGTCTTCAAGGTCTCGCTCGTTGGGGTCAGGATCTTAAAACCATAAGTGGGAGAAACAATCGTCATCTCCTTGATGTCGCCGGGGGCCACTGTGATGACGTCAAACTCTGCCGTCCCTGTGTAAGCGCTGGTAAACGGGATGCTCGCGGAAGAAGGAACCGGCACATCCTGATGCGATACCGGATCCTCCTGAGAGGCGGAGGCTTTAGGTCCCTGTGTCGGTATCGATGCCTTGGAATAAAGATCGCTCCCGTAGAGGAGTTCCGCGTAATTACCAAAACCGTCCCCATCCAGATCGAGTGTCGCATTCCCCTCGTATTTCGGCTCCCAGCTGTTCTCCTCATAAGCAACGGTCATCTGGGGACCTGTTGCCAACAAGCCCCGACGGGTGAGGTATTGCAACTCAACTCTTTGGCCTTTTGAGGTCTCATCCCCTTCGTACACCACCGTGAGGTCAAAGGCGGAACCGGTTGGGACCTCCACAGTCCCTTTGAAACTATCGGTTTCTGAATCATAAACTAGCTCTTGGTGTCTTTCCGGCTCAACCGAAGTCACGGCATAGACATGGGTGACAATATTCAACGCCTGGAGTGACGCAGGGCGGGCAACAGAGATTTCGGCGCTGGACCTGTCTCCGGAACAGGCGGCAAGAAAAAGGAACAGTAGGGGCAGACCTATGTGTCTGCCCACATAAAAAAACAGGTTCAATCTAGGGCGGCCACATGGGGCCGCCCCTACAAGAGGGGGAGAAAAAAGAGAACGGACATGGTGAGCCAGTCGAACCATCATTGCCTCACCCCCAATGGTGGCACATTGAGCCCCACGCCGGTGTTACTGCCACCACCGCCACTGCTCATCGCCATGCCAATACCAGCACCGAGGCCAGCGGCAACGACGCCGGTGGCGATCCAAAAGATCGGTTTCTTGTAAAACGGTTTGTCCTGCAATTCCCTTTGCTTATTCAGAGCTGCCACCTTCGTTGGAAGGGAAGGCTTGCTTTCGTGTGCGAGGCCGATCACCACGTTGGCGCGCGCTTCTTCGTAAGCCCTTGTTACTTTGGGCGGGTACCATTTTGGATCGGGACGAAAATCCGGGTCAAGCCGGGCCGCTTCTTCCATCACCCGAATCGCCTCTGCCTTGCGGTCAAGGGCCAGATGGACCTCGGCCAAAATCATTGAGGCCTCGACGAATTGATCTTTGCGAGCCCCTGTTAACGGTTGTGGTTGGCCGTCAGCACCAATCCCTTTTAAAAGATCCCGCGCCTCTTCTGCCTGACGGCGTGAGAGGGACCAGTTCATGTGATAATAATGGTATTTTGCTTTTTCAATGAGCTGTTGTTCTCGAGTCTGAGGCGCGGCGAGCGGCGCCCCTACATTTGCTTCTTCCGCAAATAGGGAAGTGGGGAGAACGGTCGTCACGACAAACTGTATGAGGATGAAAACGGAGAGAAGCCTGAGGGAGCGTTTGTTCATAACAAGTATTCCGTAACTCGAACTTGTTTGCTGGCCTCCCTCTTTTTGGAAACCAGGGCTCCCCCCCGAGCAAGTGATTAGGTTATCGGTTCTCATTTGTCAATGTTGCTATCAATATTCAGAGGGCATGTCATCGCCATGCCCCTACCGTCATTTGAATACGTCAAATTTTCAGGATCGTTATCCCAATTTTGGGGATTGTTGGCAACATATTGACGGATACGGTCTAATTCCAGTTCATCCCGGATGATATGTTCGTGGTAGTTGCGTTGCCAAACGGGGGTGCCGGGGGATTGACGGATCGTATTGATGCGTTTGGTGACGATGGATTTGAAATGACCCATAATGGTTCCCAACGCCCCAGATACCGGTTTCCCAAATTTTTCGTAGGGGCATGGCGGTGACATGCCCACAACCCCGGCATTCCGAACAGGGGATTTCGGCATGTTTTTTTGGATTGGGCACGTCGGCGCCGTGCCCCTACAATTGTTGATTATGAATATTCCGTGAAAATGGTTGGGCATAACCACAAACGTATCCAATTCGATTTCCGCACGAATAACCGATGTTCGCGACCATTCATCCGCAACAATTTTCCCATATTCATTCAATTCAACAATCCCATCCCGAACACGGCCAAACAAATGTTCCCGCCGCCATGTGCAGACCGTTACAAAATAGGCACCCAGACGGGAATAATCATAATTTTTTAACCGTATTGATTGCCGATGATAAATGTCAGGGTTGAATTTCATTTTTTGTCCGGGTCAGGCCCCCAAACTCGCCGCCGCCAGAAGGACCATCATGATCTTTCTGATTCTTTCTTTTTGCTTCTTATTGATTCGCTTGCTCATTGTTTTTCTCCTTTTGTTTTCTGCCCCGCGGGGCAGGCGTCCTGTTTCCCCTAAGGGGGAGCCTCAAGAGAAACCCGCGAACATCACGGTGGACACCTGCTTGATTATCTCTACAGCAACTGGCGTGCCAACCGTGAAACGTCATTAAATGTATCGTAGGGGCGTATGGCGATACGCCCCCAAAAAAACAGTTCGAAAATCGAACCGTGAGTTCGAAAATCGAACCGTCCGGGCGGTAAAAAATGCGCGGTTCGTGCTCAACGGCCGTTGGCACAAGAGTTGAATAAGGAAAAGTCAGGAAGAAGTTTTTATTAACCACATATCAAGGAGGAAATAAAAATGAAGAAGCAGATCAAAGGCGCACTGGCTGTCGCCATCCTTACAGCCGGAATCAGTGGTCAGGCATGGGCTTGGGGATTTGACATCAGTAGCAACGTCGACTTGAGCAAAAACGATAACCGGGACATGTCCACCAATCAGAGGTCGGGACGGGATATGAAGCTGAATTCGAACAACAGTTCGAGTTCCAGCTCCAGCAATACCGACAACCGCGACTACAGCAATCGCAGTGTGACCAGCACAAGCGACAGTCACAACTTTTCGGACAGTCGGAATTTGAGCACCAACCAGTATGATAGTCACAGCATGAATATCAATACGGGAAGTGATTCCGTCGTTGTGGCGGGTGGTTACGCCCCTCGTGTCGGCTCTGAAAAGATCGAGATGGGTAACTTCTCCGGCTCGGGTAACCAGATCAACAACTCAGCAGCTGGCTACTTTGGGATCGGTAACATCAGTGGCAGCAACAACGGTGGCAAATAACGTGAGGTCTTCCATGACTCTGAAGATGAAACAACTGGTGATGGCGGTGGCAGGGCTCCTAATGCTCCTGCCACTGCCCCTCCGGGCCTTCTGTGCCCGGGACTGTCAACAGACGACGCAGC
The DNA here is from genome assembly GCA_030649435.1 of Deltaproteobacteria bacterium. GTDB lineage: Bacteria > UBA10199 > UBA10199 > JACPAL01 > JACOUP01 > JAUSKE01. The sequence continues at coordinate 2,839 of JAUSKE010000023.1, read as the reverse complement.
AAGAAGCCCCTTCTGGGTATGGCCAGTATCGTGACCGGAGCCACAACTTTGGGAACGGCAACACCGCCGTGATGGGGGATGTGAATATCCGTGTCGGGCATGACAATGTGGTTTTTAAAGGCTTTGGCGGCAATGCGTCCAATAACGTTTTCGACAACTCAGTTCATTCAACGGTCATCATGGGGAATATGAAGCAATGAGTACACGATTTCCTCTTTTTCTAGCCGTGCCTGTTTTACTTGCTGCTACAGCAATGGCAGCTGAGACACCAGCGAACGGGCCTGCGCCCGATGCTCTTCATCAGATGCGGATGAAACAGCAGGATGAAGAGCGGGGTTCGGTCGTTCGTGTCATCCAGCCGGGAATGGTTCCTCAAGAGTCTGTTTGTTCCCCAACCCAGATGACCCGGCAGCGGTTGAATCGGCTCGGCAATAATAATAAGGACAAGAGTGGGACAGTGAACGTGGAGGCCGGTCACGGCGATGTTCAGATCGACGGCAATACCGGTCAGGTTAATAACAGCGTTAACGTACAGATTGTGAACCCCAATGAGAAGAATTGTTTATAAATATTGTGAACCCCAATGAAAAAAGTTGTCTCTAAAATCTTAGCGGTATTGTTACTCGCGATCTCCTCTGCCGCACAGGCTGGAGCTCTCCCCAAACAGGGACCAAAGCCACGAGTGGCGGTCTCGGAATTTGGTGCAACCGACCGATTCACCGCGGCGTATGGTGGCTGGAATATCGGCGGCGGTCTGGCGGCGCAGATGGTCACCTCACTGATCGATTCCAACCGGGTGCTTGTCGTGGAACGGGCGATCCTCTCCAAGGTACTCATTGAACAAGAACTGGGACAATCACGACTCTCTTCGCCCCTCACTCAAACCCCTTCGGGCCAACTTCTTGGGGTCGATTACCTGATCGTCGGTCAGGTAACTGAATTTGAAGAGAGGCAGATGGGGGGAGGCAGTTCGCTCGCCATCATGAAGGGGTTCGGCCCCAAGCTCAGTGGTGACGCAGTCGCCGCCCATGTCGCGATCGATCTTCGGGTGATCGACAGCCGTACCGGTGAGATCCTCCATTCGCATCGTTCGCAGGGGAGGGCTTGGGACAAATCGATCGGGACCAAGATCGATTACAAATTTATCGAATTTGGCGGGGAATTCTTCCACAAGACACCGCTCGGCAAGGCGACACGGGCCGCGATCGGCGATGCGGTTAATTTTATCCTGCAGGTGATTGAAAAACGGAATGAAGAACTCTCCTGGCTGGCGCGGGTCATCGATGTTGACGGACCGAATGTTTATTTTGATGCCGGCCGTGGGGCCAACATCGTACCGGGTGACCAGTTCATCATCAGTGCTGTTCAAAAAGTTTTGACCGATCCAGAAACCAACGAAATCCTCGGACTGGTGGAACAAAAGGTGGGGCTCGTTCAAGCGGTCCAGGTTGAGTCGAAGTATACCCGATCTCAAACCTTGGGTAACTTTCGACCGCGCTTGGGAGACCTTGTTAGGTTTGCCCAAGAAAAGGGACCGGCCTCCGCGTCGAATGCCTCGCCTACCAGTTACAGGATTATGGAGTGACCATGGAAACTATTATCTATAACGGACCGTCACAAAAACTCTCGCCGTTCGAGCTTGTCGTGGTGCAGGGGCAAGAGAAGGGGAGACGTTATGCCATCCTTCAGGGTCGACAGACCTTTGGGCGCTCGAGTGAGAACGATATTTTGATCGACGAACCAACCGTTTCCAAGAAGCATGGGGTCATCGACTATACCGAAGAGGGAAAACTATTCGTCTATGACCTTTCCTTCCGTAACGGCATCGCCGTGCAAGGGGAAAAGGCGCCGATCGTTCAACTAAAGGAAGGGCAATCGTTACAAATCGGGGCGGTTCTCTTGAAATTGGTTAAAACGGATGTTGGGATCACCCTACCGAAACGGGTGGCCCTCCTCAACAAACGCAGAATCCTTGCCGGTGGGATTAGCGTGGCACTTGTTATTTTTCTTCTCCTCTTTGTGAGGATAACTCCCGATAAAAAAGGGACCCTCACCGAAGTGGTCACGCCAGGCGCTTCTTCTCTGGTGGCTCAGCCATCGCAGCCAACAATGAGACTCTCTCGCCCAACCGGTTACCCCAAGAGACGGATGGTGACGATGATCCCTGAAAAATCGTTACCGTCACGCGTGGCCGAAATTCAGCAGAAATGGAGATAGAATGAACGGACGACAAATTTTTCTTCTGGGAATTCTTCTTTTGGGGAGCGGTTGCGCGTCGATGTGGCGATCGGGCCCACTGCAAGCTGCCTTTGACGATGAGGCCGGGGAGACGAAGCAACTGATTCGTCTCGGGCATTACCAACAGGCGATCGACCAGTTGAACCAGATTCTTGAGATGGACCCGGAAAATGAACAGGCGCGGTTCTTGAGGGGACTCGCCTACCAAAACATGGAGGATTTCCCATCGGCAATCCGGGATTACGAGGCAATCCTCAAGAAGAACCCGAAATCGGCCAAGGCGAACTACAACCTCGGGATGATCTTCGCCCACAAACTAGAAGACCTGGACCGAGCGATTGCCTATTTCGACCGCTTTCTTTCTCTGGACCCGGATCACACCCAGGCTCGTTCCGTTGCAGCAACGATGCGGGCGATGGATGAACAGCGGCAAAGTGAAAAAATTGCGGAGGCCCAACTACAAGTTCAGCTGAACGAACTGATAGCGACCGAAAATAGTAACGAGAGACGGGAGAAACTGATCCCGCTCATCAGGCTCTACCCGGAACTTTCCATCCTTTATTATATGGCGGGAAAAACCTACGAAGGGGAGGGGAACATA
>JAUSKE010000203.1 GCA_030649435.1 Deltaproteobacteria bacterium | reverse complement strand
GACTCCGGAGGCTGATGGTGAAGCGACGGGCAAACTGGTTTTTACTACAAATGACAAAGATCATCCCCGTATTTCGGTCCGTTTAAAGGTCACAGGGAAGGCTGTTGTCACAACGCCGAAATTTGAAGTAGATGCGGCGACCCTCAGTGCCGGGATCGATTTTGGGCCGGTGACGATTGGCAAGAAAGGCAAGAAGATTCTGTCGATTCGTAATAGCGGTACGAGCCCCTTAAGGTTGACCAACCTAAAGCTTGATGGGGATGGTTTTGAAACAGCCCTAACCGAGGTCTTGATCCCTCCCAGCAGTTCAAAAGAGATCGAAATTACGGCGGCCCCAAAAAATCCAGGAGCAGTGTCGGGTCATGTTCTGTTTGATACCGATGATGCGAGTAATCCTCATGTGAGTATTCCCCTAACTGCTGAAGGAAAAGTCAAAGCGGTCACGATTGTCGACTTTTTTGACCTCATTGAGGCACTCAGAGACCCCAACATCAGTGTCGATCGAGCGAAGGGACAGGTTATTATTAAATCTCAGGTGAATTTCGCTGCTGGCAAGGATGCGGCTCCGAAGGATAGCACTGGTAAGAGGGGATTTGATCAAACGATCGAAGCGATCGTTGGTTCTATTGCTGGTATCGAGAAGATCCTTCCAGTTGGGCATCGGATTAAGCCGGCTGTTATCGGGCATACCGATAATGACGCCCCCAGGGGGATGAAGAAGGATAGCAAACAGGCCAAAAAATATAATCATGATCTTTCCGAACGGAGGGCCAAGGTGGTAGCCGGGATCCTGCACGAGAAGATAGCGGCCAGCACTGCTTCCGCCGCCTCATTCGTGAATGAGACGAACGCGAACCCTTTCTTCCGCTTTGAAGGAAAAGGTCAGGAGATGCCTGTGGTGGATAATAAAACCCGTGATGGCCGGGCGGCCAACAGGCGGACGGAAGTTGTTCTCGAAGTTGTTCGCCCGTAAAACGGTTCTACTTAAGACCAGCTGAGCTCTTGCAGAAGGCTGATCTGTTCCTTGATCGATTGCAGAAACGTTTCCCAGTAGCGCCGTTCGGTGTAGTACGGAAAGGCGCGCTGAAAGGTCGGCTCTTCGTACCGTTGGCCGATCCAGGCGGCATGCCGGATCATCCGGAGGGTCCGGAGCGGTTCGGCGAGTATCAATGTCGCACGATCGAACTCCCGGAAAATTTCGTACCCTTCAAAAAACGCTTCTTGTTGTTCCCGTTTTTCCGCCTCATTCCCGTTAAAGAGCATCCAGACATCCTGCACTGGTGGCGCGATCACCATGTCGTCGAAGTCGAGCAGGTGTGGCCCATCCTTATTCCACAAAATATTCCCCGGGTGACAGTCACCATGAAGCGGGATCGTCTTCAGATTTTTGCCGAAGTGCGGGATGACTAGTTCCAGCGCCTGGAGCAGGTGTTGTTCGATCAGCTCTTTCAAGTCGCCCGGCAAAAAAGTTTGGGTCAGGATGAACGAAAGGCTGTCGTGGCCATAGGTTTGCGGTGTCAGGTGGAGGCGATGGTTTGAGACAAAATGTTCGGCAACGTTGTGCATCCGGGCGAGTGTTCGGCCGAGCCAGCGGCGGTCGTCGTTCGTTACTTCGGCATGCTCCCGCCCTCGAAATTTTGGAAAAAGGGTGTAGAATATTTTTCCTGATTCGCTATCGGTTTGCGCCAGCGTTTTGATTGTTGGGAGCGGCGTTTTCAGTGGAAGAGGGGAGACGACCGGGATCTCGGACTCAGCAAGCGTTTGAACGAACAGGTGTTCTTCGGCAATCGCCTCGACCGACCAACGGCCGGGGCGGTAATATTTAGCGATCACGGCGCCGGAAGTTTCTTCGGTCTCAATCCCGACTTCGTAGACGCGGTTCTCGTAACTATTCAGCGGAAAGAGAAGCCCGGTTGGCCGAAATCCCTGCAGGGCAACCGTCTGAAAAATTGTCTCGGGCAAGAGGTGATCAAAGCGCATGATCGGTCTATATCTTATTTATTTCTGGATGGGGAGGGGATTTTAGTTATCAATCGTAGGGAAATCCCCCAGTCGAGAACCATGTCTCCCCCGATTGTTCCTAAAATCTGTTTATGTTCTTTTTGCCTTCGTAAAGGATTTTAAATATTAATCAAAGAAGGGGGATTCGTATGATGAAAAAAAATAAGCTTGTTGTACTGGGAGCTTTAATGGTTTTGAGCATTAGTTTGCCTGCGATGGCCAGGAGTGATTCCTCTTCCAGCAGCGCCGCTTATGGGCCTGAGGCGAAGCGGTTCGGGATTGGACTTTATTTAGGTGAGCCGACCGGATTTACCTTCAAAGGGTATATGACAGAGAAGTTTGCCATTAACGGTATTGCGGCATGGGGATTTCGCAATAAGGCCTTTACCGTGATTGGGGATATTACTTACGATTTTTTGGATATCCCAATCGATTCCAATGTGGTGACACTTCCCTTTTACGCCGGTGCCGGCGCGAAGTTGGCGTTCAATTCCGGTCCTAAAGATCAAACCGTGGCAGGCGTTCGAGTGCCTGTCGGCGTGGCGGTCCAATGGATTGAATACCCTGTCGAAATTTTTGTTGAAATTGCCCCAGGGATGGAAGTAGCCCCATCCACCCAGGTTGATCTGACAGGAGGCATCGGTGCGCGGTTTTATTTCTAAATTTTATTTTAGCGATCTCTTAATAAGCATTTTTTGCTTATTTTTAATTCCTCTTGTGTCAGAGGCAGCCAGTTTTGATACCTTAAGCTTTAAGCCCTCCAATGATCATGGCTATTATCTGACCGTGGAGCAATCCCAGACCTTGGGTCGATGGGGGTATGCCATTGGTGTCACAGGGGACTTGTCTAATAATTCTCTGGTTTTCAGAAACAACTTGGGTGTCAAGGTTCAGGATGGCATTCAGAAAGAAATGGCCCTTCATTTAGGAATGGCTGTGGGTCTCTTGGACTGGCTCAACCTGGGAGTGAATGTCAGCGGTGTTCCTTATCAACAATTCGTTACTGCAGGAACCTTGGTACGAGATAACGGAGCTCGAATGGGAGATGTTCTGCTTGATTTAAAATTCAGACTCGTCGATAACGAAATCTCTCCGATAGGTTTGGCTCTTGTTCCCTTTGTTACTTTTCCTACAGGAAATTCCAGCCGTTTTGTAAGCAATGGTAGAATTACAGGCGGTGGTAAGCTTGTACTGGATAGCATGAAGATTGCGGAACGGGTTTCTTTTGGGATTAACGCAGGGGCACAAATCCGCAATGAAGCCAGCTTAACCCGTGGGCTTCAAACTATCGGCAATCAGTTTCTTTATGGTGCGGGCGTGAACGTGGAGGTTGCTAAACCGATTCAGTTTGTTGCGGAAGTTAACGGATGGACGCTTTTCGATAATTTTTTCAAAGCGCAAAATAGAAATCTTGAGGTCGATGGGGCTTTGAAATTCATGCCTGAAGAAAAGCATCGCTTACAGTTGATTGCCGGTGGTGGTGTTGGGCTACAACAAGAAGCCGGTGCTCCTGATTGGCGTGTCTTTAGTGCCATTGTCTATCGTCTTCCTGTAAAAAAAGACTTTACACCTCCGCCGCCAGCGATGGCCCCGGTTCCAGTCCCTGAGGTCAGGGAAGAAGTCATTACAACGAACAAAATCCACTTTGCTCTCAATAAATCGACTATTCGTACGGACTCCACCTCGATCCTCAATGATATTTTGGATCAGATTAAGGGTCGGCCCGAAGTTGAGAGTGTCAGGATTGAGGGGCATACGGACAGCACCGGGTCTGATGAATACAATCAGAAACTTTCTGAGCAACGTGCCAATTCAGTCCGAAGCTTCTTCGTCGATAAAGGGTATCCTGCCGATAAAATTACGGCAGTGGGTATGGGTGAAGCCTCTCCAGTAGCTGATAACACAATCCCTGCGGGTCGTGCTCAAAATAGACGCGTCGAGTTCCATCTCCAAATTAAACCAGGATCACACATGAGGGTGGAAAAGAAGGACAACTCATCCTCGACATTTGAAGGCAAAGAAGGCTCGTATCAAGATTGTTTATGTGTCCATTTCTCTCATATCTCTTCTGTTTGTACTCTCCTTGCTGGGACACTCTTCTCTGTGGGGTCAAGAAAGCCAGCAGAGCCAAAAGCCAGAGGATTCAGAATTTAGGAAGGTTATCTTTCTCCCCATAGGAAGATT
>JAUSKE010000194.1 GCA_030649435.1 Deltaproteobacteria bacterium | reverse complement strand
TATTCTTCTTGGCCACCGTTAACTGGTTCTCATTAATAAATCTCTGGAGTTGCTCAACATAGGTATTCGCTAGGGTGGCTGCCATTTGAGGGTCTGTCCAATCAGCAGAAATGTTAATGATGTAAAGTTTTTTGTCGTCATTCAAAGTTATAAGGCCGAGAAGTCTGTTTGCCGCAGCATCAATTCTGGGCGGTTTCGATTTCCATTGTTTCGTTTCACGATCCCACTGCGATTCAAAGAAAAGGGGCATCAGATCCAGTTTTTCAACAACCATTTCAGCAAGAGTTCTTGATCTAAGAAGGACCATCAACTGGGGATTACCGCCTCCTCCACCCACTCCCAGAAGCTCGGCACCTAATCCACTGGCCAATGCGTTAGTTGATAGCACTGATGCCGGCCCTCCTGCCACAGCCCCCCCCCTGCTGACTGGCATCACAACAGCCCTGGCCCTGTAAGTTTTTGGCAGTATAAAACTAATAACGACCGCCACAAAACAGGCGGTAACAACAACAGTCGCTATCAACCTTTTTCCTCTGTTCAAGACCTGGAAATATTCGAGGGGATTAATTTCTGATTCTGGAGCTTGTTGCATAATTTCCTATTTCGTTAAAGCTAAAACAGTCGTTGTGAGACCCAAGACGGTGCTGGCGGTCCCTAAAAAGATGGAAATCCATCCCTCAGGTGGGATCCGCTTTTCCGCCACAACAATTGAATCACCAGGGTTAATCACCATATTTGGCTTAGCTCTCTCAATATGACCGTCGGCCCTGATAACATCGATCCGTTTCTTGGCCATCTTGGTCGTCCCACGGGCGAAGGTCAAGTAATGCCGGACACTGTAGTACGGGCTAAAATCATAGGGACCGGGAGAATTAACACCTCCCAGCACAAAAACCCTTTCCTCGTAAGACGGATAAAATATATTATCCCCCGGTAACTTCTCCACGTTGTAATCAAACTTGTTCTTTTCAATAAACATGTGAGGGATAACGACAACATCTCCGTTGTGCAGAAGAAACTCTTCTTGATCACCGGAGGGGCCAATATTGACGATTTCCTTTTTGCCGGAATCAAACCGAACAACCTTGATCGAATCCTTTGTTGAAACACCAACCGTCACCCCTCCGGCCAAGGCAATCAGGTCTTTCACCGTCTTCTCATGTTTCAGCTCATAGGTCTCAGGACGACGCACCGCCCCCACAATCCGAACCGTCTCTTTTTTGAATGGGACATAGATCACATCGTTATCCATGAGATAAGGATTCTCCTCAAGCTTTCCAAACAACTTGAACTCAAGGAGATCATAGGTCCGGGTCGGTTGACCGGCCCGTCGGAGTTCTATCCTTCTTTCAGACCCCTGTTCTAAAACCTTGCCGGCAAGAAAAATGGCCTGGATGAGACGGTCCGAAGCAATCACCTTATGGTCTCCGGGCAATTCCACCTGTCCCAAGACATGGACCTGATAGGTGGCAGAGATAAGTCCTTGAGAAGCATAGGGAGAAGCAATACCACTAGCCCCTTCGAGAGATTGTCCCATTCCGGTTCCCATTCCCCCCTTGTTCGTATCCCTAAAACTCCCCCCCCCTTGAGGTTGGTAGCTATTAAACTGATTTCCCTGGAGTCGTGAGCCATAGCCTTCCTGGCCCACGGCAGTGGAAACAAAACAAAAGGAAAAGAGAACAATAGAAGCAACGACTTTCCTGAACATAGTCCGCGGCTTCTATCGTTTAACGGTTCAGATTGTCAACTTTTTTCTAGACACCCCCTATTCAAAATCTGCTTGACCTTTCAAGTGTTTTTCAACTATATGTTCACCCTTCTAAACGCTCAAAAAATGAACAATGCACCCTCCCATCTCTGTCGTTTTTGGTACGTTATCCAGACAAAACCTAAGAAAGAGGAGTCTGTCCTCAAACTTTTGGCCAACGCCCAATGCGAGACCTTTCTCCCCAAGATAAAAATGTTTCGCTCTTTAAGCTCTTTCTTTACAAAGCCGCTTTTCCCCAGTTACCTGTTTGTCCGCCTCAGCCCGGATGACAAAAGTCTCCTTCGGATGGTCCGCTATACACGGGGGGTTCAAAAAATCTTGGGTGATGAAGAAGGGCCCCATCCTGTCTCCAGCGAGGTCATTAACTTTATCAAGGACACCACCAGCTCGGGGGATCTCGTCGAACAGAAACTCCTCCTGAAGGAAAAGACAGATGTTCGGGTGAAACGGGGGCTCTTCAAAGACCTGATTGGCATTCTAGAAGCACCCGTTAACGACACCGGTCGTGTTCGAGTCCTCTTCAAGATTTTAAAAAGCGTTGTCCGAGTGAATCTATTTTGTTGTGATCTGGAACCGGCCTAGCCTCGTTCCAAACCGTTATTGTTGGCGCGCAAAAAAGAAGAAACCTCTGTATCCATTCAGGATTTTAAACGATCCCAAGGGCGGTAGCCTGCCCTAGGCTCCTGCGTAGGGCCTGCCCTGAACTCAAGTTCGATGAACCACGAAAAAGAAGAAGCGATCTTAAATCTCCTTGCGAGCGGAGGAGGAACTATCTCCCAGCGACAGCTGGCGATCAAAATGGGGATCTCTGTTGGCATGATCAACCTGATCCTCAAAAGATTGGTCAAAACCGGTCTCGTGCAAATGACCAATTTGAACAAAAAAAAGGTGCAGTACGTCCTCTCCACCGAGGGGTTTCGTGAAACAGTCAAACGGTCTTACACATCGATTAATAACACTATCCAACATTATAAAAGGTTGCAGGATCAGGTGAGAGATCTCTTGACACAGATTCATGGCTCAGGGTACCAATCGGTCATTCTCCACGGTGATGGGGATTTAAGGGAATTGATTGAAAGCTGCATTCAGCAAAGCCAGCTGCAGATCGCAGTGAAAAAAACAATAGAAGGTGAAATAGAAACAAAGCCAGAAGGACAGGCTGTCATACTGAACATTAATAAGGTCCCCCTGGAGTCGAAAACAACCAAGGTTTACAATATTGCCGAGTTTATCAAAAACCTCTAAGTAACGATCATAAAGGAGCCAAAAAGTGCCAATTAAATACCATCTCGCCGAAGACACCATTGATAAAACCGATGTCGACAAGCTGATCGGTTGGCTAAAAACCTACCCCCGCCTGACGAAGGATAAAGTGACGCTGCAGTTCGAAGAGAAGTGGAACAAATGGCTCGGCACTCCCTATTCGGTTTTCTGTAATTCCGGTTCATCGGCCAACCTTTTAATGTACTACACACTGCTTCTTTCCGGCCGTCTCAAAAATAAAAAGGTGATCGTCCCCTCCGTCGGTTGGGTCACCTCGATCGCCCCAGCCATCCAGTTTGGTTTCGAGCCGATCATGTGTGAGGCGGATAAAGAAACCTTTGGCCTAGACTTGAATCACCTGGAAGAACTTTTGAAAAA
>JAUSKE010000180.1 GCA_030649435.1 Deltaproteobacteria bacterium | reverse complement strand
AACTCTACGAGTCCAAAATGGAAGTCTATTTAAAGGGGTGCCGCCAGGAAGGGATCGAGCATGTTATTTTTGGCGACCTCTTTTTGGAGGACCTTCGCCGGTATCGGGAAGAACGTCTTTCACAAATCGGGATGAAGGGGGTCTTTCCCCTCTGGAAACAGGACACCACCCTCCTCGCGCAAAAGATGATTCAGGAAGGGTTTAAGGCAATCCTGACCTGTGTTGACCTGAAAAAACTTCCCAAAGAATTTGCCGGCCGAACCTACGATGAAAAACTATTGAACGATTTCCCGGAAGGGATTGACCCTTGTGGCGAAAATGGAGAATTTCATTCTTTTGTCTACGGGGGCCCTATTTTTAAAAAGGAAATTCCAATCCAGTTGGGAGAAACTGTGGAACGGGAGGGTTTTGCCTTTGCCGATGTTCTCGTTCGATTGTAGAGTTCCCCCCTACCCTTCCTCCAGCATCTCCTCATACTTTTTGTTTTTCTCGTCGTGTCTCTTGATCAGGATTTCCAGTTTCGCGAATTTATCATCGACCTTTCGCTGAACTTCCTTGAGCAACTTCGACAGCGTTGCGAATTGATCGATCACCTTGTTCTTTGAGGCCTCAATCAACTTGTGGTTGATCGAGCCAAGTTCAGCTTCCAAAACATAAATCTCGCTTTCGAGGGAGGTGATCTCTTGTTTGAGGGGCGCCAGAATTTTTGACCGCTCTTCGATAATTTGGGAGCGTTGTTTACGAACTTCTTTCTTGTTTTGAGAAGACTCCTCTGTTTTTTGAACCGCCCCTTTTACCTTCGCTTTGGATTTTGGGGAACCTTCCTCTTCCCAACCTACTTTTTCTAAAAAGTCGTCATAAGTCCCGTTAAAAATTTCGGCGCGGCCATGCTGAAAGACAACCAGCCGGGTCGCCATCCCCCGGAGGATCATCTCACTATGGGTGACGATCACGACAGCTCCTTCGAAATCCTGAATGCTTTCGACCAGCGCCTCAATCGACTGCATATCGAGGTGATTGGTCGGCTCATCGAGAAAAAGAAGGTTGGCCGGAGCAGCCAAGATTTTTCCCAAAAGGACGCGACTCCTCTCCCCCCCCGACAGAACAGAAACCTCTTTTTCAGCCTTATCACCGCTAAACATCATGATGCCGCAGAGGGTCCTGATAGCGGTCCGGTTCAGGTCCAGATTCGCCTGACCGATCTCTTCTTCAACCGTAAGGCGTGGGTCCAGGCGATCAATATTGGTCTGGCCGAAATAACCGAGTTTTCTATTAGGGTGTGACTTAATACTCCCCCCTTTTGGGACCAACTCGTCCGCCATGAGATTCAAAAGGGTTGATTTTCCCTTGCCATTCTTACCGATCACGGCGATCCGGTCTCCGGCATGGATTGTCAGATTAAAATCTTGGATGAGCGGGGTTTCGGGATCAAAAGAAAACGAGAGGTCCCTCACCTCCATCATGGTCCTCGCTTCAAAAGGGGCATAGTGGAAGGCGAAGTCGAGATTGGCGATCCTCGACAGTTTCTCCTTGGCCGGCATCTTCTCGAGCATCTTTACACGCGACTGAACGGCTGAGGCCTTTGTTGCCTGCGCTCGAAAGCGGTTCACGAATGTTTCAATCTGCTTTCTCTGTTTTTCTTCATTGACCCGGGTCTTCTCATGGATCTCTTCTTCCTGCGCCAGTTGGCTGTAGAGCTTTTCTGTCCCCCCCGGAATTTTTCTAATTTTTTGGCGATGGATCGCCGCCGTGTGAGTGGTGACGCTATCCATAAACTCCCGATCGTGCGAAATAATAATCAGTTCGTTCTCCCAGGAACGAAGAAAGTTTGTGATCCAGCGAACAGAAATAATGTCGAGGTAATTGGTCGGTTCATCCAGCAGAAGAAGATTGGGGTTAGAGACAAGGACCTTGGCCAGATTCAGACGGATCTGAAATCCTCCCGAAAAACTGGAAGGAGGTTTTTGCATATCCTCATCCGTAAAACCTAATCCGAAGAGAATCCGCTCCGCCTTGTAATGATCATGCTCTTCTTCTTCTCGAAGACCGAGACAGGCCTCTTCCAACACAGTCGGTTTGGTGAAATGAAGGTGCTGGGCCAAATGCCCGATCCGATAGTTACGAGGGAGGATGATCGCCCCTGAATCGGGGTGTTCTTCACCGAGGATGATCCGAAAGAGGGTCGATTTTCCATGTCCATTCCGTCCGACGAGGCCCAGACGCTCCCCGGCCGACATCTGAAGTGAAACATCTTCAAAAAGAATCTGGGACCCGTAAGTTTTATTTAAATCCTGTATGCGTAACATAACAAAAAACCCTCCCCTTACAAAATTTCTGCAAGAGGAGGGTTCAGACTTAGTATAATTTCCCTTTTCTTACTTGGCTGCAAAACTGAAGCTGGCATCCACCGCCTGCCCTTCGGCGACAACGACATCCTTGGTCTGGGGTCCATACTTCTCGTGCCAGGCCTCGAGGGTGTAGCTACCGGCCGGGAGGTTCGCGATCGTAAAATCACCAGAATCGCCGGTCATGGCAAAGAACGGATTCTCGTTCGCCACGATCCAGGCGGTCATCCAGGGATGCACATCGCATTTGAATTTTGTTGCACCAGCCTTAAAGGTCTTCTCGATCGGCGCCATCCCTTTGAACATCGCCTGATTAAAACCGGTCGCGGTCCCTTCATAGGTGTGAACATTGTGCAGGACCGGGTCGCTATTCTTGATCTGGACTTTTTGTCCAACCATCACCGCAACAACGCGCGGCTTGTAGGAACAACCATTCTGGTCAAGGATAACCACTGGCTGGGCAGGAGCGGCCGCAGCGGGGGCCCCCTTGATGACACGAACGACGACATTTTTAAGCGTGCCGTTTGGGTTCACCACAACCAGTTCATCTTTCGACGGGCTCTTGGCACAGTAAGGATCGGCCTGTTTGGCGATCATCGACATGGCGGGTGCCGCACCGGTAAACGAAATTTTTCCTTTGACGCTTCCGGCAGCCTGAACAAACGACGTTAGACCAGCGACGATCAGCCCGGCCAACGTGAGAATCTTGAGTACCTTCATGATCTTCCTCCTTATGTTAATGGGAAATTGTTACTATCAAAATCTTGTTATTTTTCAACCCTTATATTTTTCATCGCGACCCAAGGGGCGGTATGGTTCGGCTCCTCCATCACCTTCAGCGTGGTGCTCTCGTCGAGTGCTATCGTGAAAGTCACTTGGGGTTTTGCCTGCACCGCATTTAAATAGACACGGGCGAGCTCGACATCATTCTTGTAGAGGGCAATCCAGTGAACGTGATGCTCCATCAAAGAAGGATGTTCCCCCCCTGCCCCGATGGTGATCTTGACATCAAACCACTCTCCCGCCTTGACCTTATCCGGCGCCTCAATTTTGGGGGTATGCTTGGCATCGTAGCTGTACCGAACCTTCTTAAAGTTGGGGGTGATCTGATCCAGTTGATTGGCCAACGCCGGCAGTGACAAAAACAGCACCGCAAACAAGCCGATAATCTTTTTCATAAAGACCTCCTCGTCATTTGGACTCCAAAATAAAATCGAGGGAAACCGTCTCCCCTTCTCTCAACACCAACTTCTTCTGTTGCTCGCCAAAGAGCTCGTGCCAGAGGCCAACGGTATAATCCCCCGCGGGGATATCGGCAAGCGAATAACGCCCCTTCTCGTCAGAGAGGGCGTAGTAGGCATGCGGTGCCACAACGACCCAACCCTTCATCCAGGGATGGACATCGCACCCGAACGGAATGATCTCCGGCCTGTCGAAACGGATACTCAGCGGAGAGCTTCCTTTGGATTGAGCCTGATTGAGCGGCCGATTTTCACGAGCGTCAGTCCTAAAATTGTGGAGCGTCAAATCACTGTTCCGAACAAGAAAAGGGACGCCAACCGGTACCAGTAGAACTCGCGGGATAAATTCACACCCCTTTTGATCGATTACCAGAGACTCAGGAGGAACGACAAGCGCTTTAGAGCCAACCACCGTCCCCTTAATATAAAGGAGTGCCCCCTTCACCATTTTGTCCTTGGGTGAAGCACCCTTGCCGATTCCGGTTTCGACGATTTTTTTGGACCCGCAGACCGATTCGTCGTTGGTGACGAGAATCGTCTTTGGCCTGGGGACAACCCCTTGGAACCGGACCTGGCCAGTCACCGTTCCACCGGCCCAAACGAGAGAAGGAAGGAGAAGAAGAAAACCTAACGCCCCCCAACCCCCTCTTAATCTAAGAGGGGGAGAAAACAAGGAATGGACATGGTGAGCGAGTCGAACCATCAGTGACCAATACTGAAGATGTACTGCTCCAGCGCCTCGGCCTGTTTTTGGGAATTGCCATCCAGAACATCCTTCGGGGCAACACTGTCATCCGGCAGGAAGCCAGGCATATTCACACCAGGGGTGATCTTCTGCGGGTCCTTCACCCATTTCGGGATGAAGCCGGGGCGGATCCGCTGTCGGGCCATCGCCAGGTCAGGGGCCCACTGCTGTGGCGCTCCAGCAGGATTTTTACCCCCCTGAACGTGGCAGGAGAAACAACTGAAATAGTTGGAAGAAGCAAGATTTGAACCAGCTTCGGTCAGCTCGGGGTGTGGCTTCCAGCTATCCCCCGTCACGATTCCGGAATCAAGTTTGTCCAAACCGGAGAAGTACCGAACAAGTGTCATCGCCTCTTCGTCACTAAATTTAAAGGTCGGCATCCGGACGTTGATCCATGGCCGAATCCGAACGCTGGACGGGTCCTTGATGAAATGGAACATCCATTGCGGCTGCACACGAGCCCCGATCCCCATCAGGTTGGGGGGCAAGAAACCGGGGTCGGTAATCACCTGTGAAATCGCCTCGCGCCCCTCCCCTTCGATCAGGTGACAGCCCTTACAATTATAACGGTTCACCATGAACTGGCCGGCACTGACAGCCACCCTCTCAGGATGACTCTTCACCGGAACGGCACGCTCCGGAACCTCCTCCTTTTTGAGCCCTCCCAAGAAGACGAGGAGATTATCGATTTCAACATCTGTGAGGTTAAAGTTCGGCATCCGGGAGCTGGTCTTTTCCGTCAAGTACATCCGTGGGTCTTTCAACTTGCCATGGGCCCAGTCTCTCCAGGTCCGCGGGACAGGCGTATCCCCAAAGTCGAGTTCAACCACATCCTTCTTTCCAAAGGTGGAGAGATCCACAGACAACTTTCCGGCATTTTCGAATCCCTTGATCTCGTGACAGCCGTAACAACCATACTGCGAAATCAGCAGGAAGCCAGCCTTGGCATTCTCCGGATTTTCGAGGGACTCGATCAACCCTTCCTCCACCGCTTTCTTTGTCCCTTTTCGGATCAGGAAGGCGGTAATATCAGCCGCCTCTTGCGACGTCAGACGGAGCGACGGCATCCTCGCCGTTGGATTAAACGCCTTCGGGTCCTGGATCCAGTTGTAGATCCAATCCGCGCTCGTCTTGGCGGCAATATTATCCAACGCCGGGCCATGTTCTCCACCCTTGCCAGTAAGGTTGTGACAGGCGTAACAGCCGACGGTGGTAAAGAGTTGTTCTCCCCTCTCGGCCGAACCTCCAGAATATTTTCCTTTCGGAAAGTCAAACGATTGTGAATTCTGCATCAGGTAAGAAGCAACCTTCTCCACCTGTCCCGGTTCATCAATATCGAGCGGGATTTTTGGCATTTTGGCATGGGGCAGGTAATCGCGAGGGTTTCGGATCCAATCGACCATCCACTGCGGGTCAACCTTGCTCTTAATCTTTAACAACTGCGGCCCTGCCTTCGGCATATTTTCGAGCCCCTGAACGTTGTGACAGCCAATGCAGCCCTGCTCCACAAAGAACTGTTTTCCCAAAATATAGTTCGGTGCAAAATCGAGCTTCCACTGATCCTGATGACATTTATTGCAACTCGTCTGCAGGTCGAGACCTCTCTTTAAAGGATCTGTCCAATGGTGCACGATCCCGTGTGCATTATCCCCCTCTTCAAACGGCTTCTTTTCAATCTCGGTTGCCCGTCCCTGCCCGCCGTGACAGGTGACACAGCCAAATTTGGCGACCGGGTGTTTTCCAAAAATTTCTGTCCGATGCGGGTGCGTCTTGAAGGGGTTCTTCTCCTCTTCAAAGCCGGATCGGTCAATCGCCACGTGACAGGACTGACAACGGTCGACAGCCCCCCAATTGACAACGCCACCACGCCCGAGATCATCCACAACCGTCTGTTTGATTTCAATCGACCGGTCTTTAATCGCCGCCATCTTTTTCTCGAGAATCTTCTGGGGCTTCAACCGTTCTTCTTCCGCCTTATCCCATTTTTTGATTTCGACCTTGGTATCAGAAATAACCTTTGAGGCCTCCGCGAGCCGTTTTCCCTGGTCGTCGATCTGCAATTTGAGGGCGATCAAACGACCATCTTTTTCGTAATAAGAGGCCATCCGTTTATCGAACGACTTCCCTTCTTCTTTGGCATGTTTCCACTCGTAGTAGACCTGATCCTGATCCGCTTTTAAAAATTGGTAATTCTGTTTTAAATCATCCAGCTTGATCTTTTCACGGTGGGTCTCCTTCTCCGCCTGATGATACTCGCGGCTGTCCATCCGGTTTTCGACCGATTCCTTATTCAGGCGGATCTGCCGGAGCGAAATCTGGTCCGGCTGATCGGAAGGGGTCGCCGCATTTACCTGATCACGCGCCTTGTCTTCATCGGCCATTTTTTTCTTGAGATCCTGAGACTCGGCATAAATCTTTTTAAACTCAAGCTGGTTGAAGTCGATCTGGTAATCCTTCCAGCTCCGGCGACTGATCACTTCATTATAAACGGCCCAGAGGGAGACAAAGAAAAAGAAGCCGCCCAGGAGAAAGAGGAGCTTGCCGTAAGAAACCTTTTCTATCGGATCAATTTCTTTGTCGGCCATAGAAATTAAATATTAATCCCCACCCAGGGGATGACGCAGACATATTTGATGTTAAGGGTCCAACGGAGCACCATTTTGATCGGCAAGGCCATCATCGTCAGAAAGAGAAAGGCGACAATCCCGTAACGGACAATCCCCAATTCCTGCAACGCCTGACTCTTCGCTATCTTCAATTTGTAAAAAAGGGCCCCCAGGGAATAATAGGCGCCGATAAGCCCTAACCCGAGCGGAGCAGCCCAAACCGGGTTTCTTAAAAAATCGAGGTGAAAGGTCTGTGCCAGAAAAATATTCAGGTCGATGTTCGTTAGCGCCACGACCTTATGAGTGTCCCAGATCTCCCACGGCATGAAGAAATTCCAACCAGGGCCGCGGAGAAAGACACCGACGAAGATGAGAAAGATCCAGAGGATCAAAAAGCCAAAACTGAACATCCCGACGGCAAAAGGTCTTTCCTTTAATGTATAATAGCCGTTTCCCTTTGGATTGATATCAACATAAGGGATGACCATCAGTCCCACGATGATCAGACTCGGCAGAACAACGCCAGCAATCCAGGGGTCGAAGTAGACCAGCATCTCCTGCAAGCCCAAGAAATACCACGGCGCCTTCGAGGGGTTCGGCGTTCGGGTTGGATTCGCTGGCTCTTCCAGAGGGGCATCGAGGACAATCGACCAAATCGCCAAAAAGATCAGATACCCGAGGCCAACGAGAAACTCGACCCGGACGAGAAATGGCCAGGTATGGACTTTATCCGTCGTCAGCGACGAAGCGGGGACAATCTTTCCGTCTTTTTTTCTTAGCTCCATACGAACAGTCACCCTCCTTGATCTCCCCCTCTTAGATTAAGAGGGGGTTGGGGGGCGTTAGTCTTCAAAAAAATCTAACCCCTCCCCCCGCCTGCGGCGGGGACCTCCCCTTAAACTAAGAGGAGGAAATAAGGAACTCCCCTTAAAGGGGACCCGAAATACCGCCGTCCTTTCTGACGCGCCAGAAATGAACGATCATCAACACCGCCGCTGCAATCGGGATAAAAATACAATGAAGCACATAAAACCGCAAAAGTGTTGGCGCAGAAACGATGGTGCCGGCAGTCAAGAGCGACCGGGCATCGTAACGAGGCGTCGCCACAACCCCGCCTGTCAGGGCACGAACCTGTTCTGCCAGAGGCCCTTCACTCCCCAGAAGCGGTGTCGCCCTCGCCATGTTTGTCCCGACGGTAACCGCCCAGATGGAAAGCTGATCCCACGGCAGGAGGTATCCGGTAAACGAAAGAAGGAAGGTCAGGACCAAAAGGACAACGCCGATCACCCAGTTGAACTCCCGTGGCGGCTTGTAAGAACCGGTCATGAAGACCCGAAACATATGAAGCATCACCATAATGACCATCGAATGGGCCGCCCAGCGGTGCATATTACGCATGATCATCCCGAACGGGATGTCAAACTCGAGGTACTTCATGTCAATGTAGGCGTACTCAGAAACCGGCCGGTAGTAGAACATCAGGATGACACCGGTCACGACGGTGACGAGAAAGATCAAAAAGGTCAAACCGCCGGCACACCAGGTGTACGAAATTTTAATCCCGTGACGCCGCACCTTGGAGGGGTGCAGGTGCATAAAGACGTTGGAGGCGACCATCAGGATCCGGTTACGGGGGTTATCCCGATAACCATGCCGAAAGACCGATTTCCAGACGTACGAATTGACAACGAGCCTTCGAATCTCTTCGTAACGGTACAACAATTTTTCTTTCGTCGTCATTAATCCCTCTCTACTATGGACATGGTGAGCTTTGGTCGAACCATCACGTTTTTACAAAAGCGTCGGGGTCATCCCACTGATTCTTTTCCCACAAAAATTGCTTGCTCTTATCCACCACCAAGTTTTGTTCTTCGTCGAGGGTGACCTTGAGTCGTTCGAGCGGTCTTGGGGCAGGACCTTCAAAGTTGATGCCATCCTTCGTGAAACCGCTCCCATGACAGGGGCATTTGAACTTGTTTTCGAGCGAGAGCCATCGCGGGGTGCAACCCAAGTGGGTGCAAATCGCCTGAATCGCATAGAGGCGATCCTCTTCGCGAACGATCCAGACCCGTTGCTCCTCCTTATACTTCTCGCTCACCTCCCCCACCACATAGTCTGAGATAGGACCCGCTTTGAAGATGGCCGAGGGTTCGAAAAGAACGCGCGGGTAGAGCATCCTCAGGAAAGAAAGAAGCCCGACACCGATCGCTGACAAAAAAGCGCCCCAACCGGCGAAACCAAAAAACTCGCGACGGGTCCAAAGGTTCGCATCAACCTCTTTTTTAGTGAGGGACTTACTCTCCGGAATAGTATTCTCTGGCGGCATAATATTAAATCGCTATAAAAAATGGATGGCGGATTGTAACAAAGGGACTTCTAATGTCAAGATACTGTTTAACTTTTCTCTTCCTCCTGCTCGGGGGTGAGCCATCGGATTTCTGAATCACGTTTGAACCAAGTCAACTGCCGTTTGGCATATTGATGGGTATGAGTTTTGATCAGATCGATGGCTATTTTTTGGGAAATTTTGCCTTGCAGGTGATCGACGATCTCTTTGTAGCCGATCAGCCTCAGACCAGGAGCCTCGTCCCCCCATTTTTTAAGGAGCAATCCGGTTTCTTCGATCCATCCTTGCCCAATCATCCGATCGATCCGTTCGTCGATCCGCCGGTTCAACTCGTCGCGAGGAAGTGTGAGGCCGATTTTTAATGCAGGGGCAATTCGCGAATCGCCCCTACCCTCCCCCCAAAATTCCGAAATTGGTTTCCCCGTCACTTGAAAAACCTCTAGCGCCCGGATGATCCGTTGTCGGTTCTTTGAGGGAATTTTTCCAGCGGCAACCGGATCGACTTTTTGCAACTCCCGATGGA